>NZ_JBFRVX010000621.1:0-3797 GCF_041475345.1 Vibrio sp. 10N.222.48.A3
CTTGAGCTGTTCAAACGGATTCTCCTTATCCGGAGGGAACTGCATCAAGAACAACATTACTTGGCGAACAGAATGCAACCTGATGAACTCATGCAAGATCACTCGCCAGCAATGCATTGAAGGTCGAGCCACCCGCATCATTAATGGCATACCGACCACGCTTGATTGCTGGAAGTATCGGGTTGAGCACCAATGCACTCGACCCAATACGTGCAACGTCCTGCCCGCCGATTGCACCACGACGTCAACCCATTGCAGCCTCCAGCAAAACGGTGTGTGCATTGAGGAGAAAGTCAATAAATCCTGCCCACAGCGGCGCTGCAGTGCCACCCAATTAATCTGTGGAGAAGAGAGCTTTTGTCTGGATGGCGATTGCTTTGAAGCCATGGCGACCACTTCAAACCGCTTTAATGAAAGCACCTCAGCCTTAGCCGCGCTCGCAGAAGCCGCTGACGGTATGGGTAACCCACCGAAGATATTTACAGGCAAAGGCATGAAGTGCACAGACGCCGCTTTTGGTTTTGCCGACTGCTGTAAAGACGGCGGTTGGGGCACGAGTATTGGCATAGCCCAATGCAATGATGAAGAGAAAGCGCTCGGTCAAGCCAAAGAGCAAGGCATTACGATAGCCCTTGGCCGTTATTGCGCAGAAAAGGTCTTAGGCGCGTGTATCCGGGAAAAGAAGACCTACTGCGTCTTTGATAGCAAATTGGCGCGCATCATCCAAGAGCAAGGCTCGAAAGGTCAACTTGGCATCAGTCTGGGAACCGCCAAACACCCCATTTGCGGCGCCCTTACCCCCGAGCAGCTTCAAGACATAGATTTTGAACGCCTCGACTTTTCGGACTTCTACGACGACATGCACGGCAACACCAACCTGCCTTCGGCCACAGAAATCCAAGAGCGATTACACAGCGCTTATCGCCATTAACTTAATCAATGATGAGGACATGATATGGATCCCCTACTCCCTTTACTTGTGGCCACCCTGTCGACAACCGGGTTTGCCATCACCCTTATTCGGCATCTTCTGTTCAAACGAAAACTCCATCAGCTCAAGCAAGAAATGATGAGGCACCAACAACAGCGTGGCATTGATGAAGCACTTTGGACGTTATTTCACACGCGCACCCACAAGATGCTGAGTTTCTGGCAATAATGAGGTCACACCATGAAGGACTTATCCACAAAAACGGTGAACAACTCAATTAACCGATTAACAATCAAACCCCTACCGTTAATGTTGTTGGCTTTATTGGCCTTTCACAGTATCGCCGATGAGCCCCCCAAGGGGTGGCGCTGGTATAACGAGACCAAAGCGCCCAAAGTCCCTCCCAAAGAGGAGGAGAGCCTCCCCCCCAACAGCGTCTCTACCGTGATGAGCGCCACCGAGCAGATGCAATGGTTCCACCGCGCGTTTGATGAAGCGTTAAACGATGCCACCATTAACCCAACCGATGAAGAGAAAAATCTAAAATTGATGAAGCTGAAAAAATTCATCGATGGCAAGACCACGCAAACGGGCATGACCTTCAAAAAGCTCATCAACGAACACCCCGAATACTCGTACACCAAAGACCGCCCCACAGAGCAAGCCGCAAGAGCGACGTACTATCAAGGTATCCAACTCAAAAACGAAGCCACTGTGCGTCAATTGGTACAAGAAGGTTGGGGCCTCTACTTCATCTACGAAGGGCAAGACGCCTTATCTCAAACCCTAGCACCCTCAATCCAAGACTTTGCCCACCGGTACCACATCGAACTGGTCGGGATCAGCAAAGACGGTCAGACCTTTGAGACGATTAATGAAAACCGTATTGATAAGACAGGGCGTGTACAGGTGCGCTACACACCGGCTTTAATGCTGGCCAATATCCACACCAAAGCACTCAAGCCCCTCGCCTACGGCTTCATTTCACAAAAAGACTTGCTCTCTCGCTTTCACAACGTCGCGACCAATTACCAAGACAGCGACTTTTAACTTAAGGACGCCCCGATGAACGCTTTTATCCGCACGTTATTGTTGAGTACGCTGATGACGCTCGCCTCAACCTCCCTCACTCAAGCGCAACCCCCTCATGCGATGACAGGCCAATACGCCTTGGTGTTCTTCCATTTTAGTCAGTGCGCTGAGTGTCACCACTTTGCCCCAACCATGAAGCGGCTAGAGCAAACTACTCAACTACCTGTGTACGATTTCTCCTTTGACGGACAACCCATCCCCGGTTACGCGACGCCTATACCGACCAACTCTGACATCACCGCTGCGTTTTTTGGGGATCTCAAAAACGCCATTACGCCCGCCACGTTCTTAATCAACGTCAGCAATGGTAAGTACGTGCGTTTGAGTGAAGGCAATGTTCCATACACTGAGCTGCTTAAGAGCTACCAAGCCTTGCGCGCCGATGTGGCCATCATGGAGAGTTTACAATGACGCGACCTACCCTCCTGACTCTCTTAATGAGTCTTTCATGTTCACTTCATGCCGGCGGCTTGGGCGACGCCATGAACAGCTTTTGGGATGACAGCAGTTTTAACAGCAACATCACGAACCCAAGTGCCTATCAGGGTCAATCCGCCACCTACTATAATGCGGGCAGTTTGTTTGCTCGCACCAACATCAAAAACATTCAACTGGCCGCCATCACCTTGCCTTCTGTCAGCGCAGGGTGCGGTGGCATTGACGCCTTTATGGGCGGCTTTTCTCATATTAACTCTGACCAACTGGTGGCTTTTGGTAAAGCCGTCATTGCCAACGCCGTGCCCTTCGCGGTGGATTTAGCGCTGCAAACTTGGGCGCCGAGCATCAAAGAGAATCGGGACAAACTGCAAGCCATTGCTGATCAGTTCCTCACCACCTCGATGAACTCTTGCCAAGTAGCGCAATCGGCGGTCTCTGGTTTAGCGGCCTTTACCGATGGGGAAGCCAAGCGACATGCCTGCGCCACCCTAGGCACGCAAAGCAACGCTTTCGCTGATTGGTTAGAAGCGCAACACGAATGTCGCAACGTCCGTACCAACCAGAGCACACTGGCTAGCAACACCGATGACGCCACGGCGCACGCAGTGAAAGTGAACTTAAATGTGGTGTGGGATGCGCTCATGAAAAGCGCTTACCTTCAAGACAATCAAGAGGTCGCCGAGTTTATCGTAAGCCTCACTGGCACCGTCATTTACGACGCGCAGGGGACGCCAAGCTACATTCCGGCCATGTTAGTGGGTAACGACACCGCCATTAACGCCCTTTTGACCGGAGGGGATTTGGAGGTGTATCGATGCGACAACACCGAGACCTGCCTTTCGATGAGCCTAAGCGCCATCAGCCTAAATGAAAGCCAAGCCTTTAACGCCAAAGTGCGCCACACCGTCGATACGCTCTATGCCCACTTACAATCTGACCAACCTATCACCGACTCAGAGAAGAGCTTTGTTGAACTCAGTGACATTCCTATCTTAGCAATGCTCATTGATGATGCGCACCTCAACCTACAACCAGAAAGCCATTTATACGCTCAAAATATTGCCGCCGATCTCTTGCATGCCTATCTCAACAACATGCTGATGATCGTCAATCAATCCATGACCAACCTCGCTTCGGTTAACCCAACCGACGTCAATCGCACTCTCGAAGGCATCAACAGTGCAAGGGATTACTTACAAACCATTCGAGACCGTCACAAAACAAAATTGAACGCGTACTTAGCCCTCACTGAGCGCTTAAAACGCAAACGAAAGCTCCTTAGCCAATCGGCAAGTGACGCTACCCTATCGAACCTCACCTTTGGCCATTAAAGGAG
>NZ_JBFRVX010000622.1:0-18817 GCF_041475345.1 Vibrio sp. 10N.222.48.A3
GATCACCGACATCATGATCAATGGCCCACAACAGGTTTATATTGAGCGTCATGGCTTAGTCGAGAAAGCACCTGTTCGATTTATCGATGAGAAGCAGTTGCTTGATATTGCTAAGCGCATCGCTAGTCGTGTTGGGCGCAGGGTCGATGAGTCTTCTCCTACTTGTGATGCCCGGTTAGATGATGGTAGCCGTGTGAATATTGTCATTCCTCCTATCACATTGGAAGGGACGTCAATCTCGATTCGTAAGTTTCAAAAGCAAAGTATTGGTTTTGAAGAATTAGTTGAGTTTGGGTCTCTTACTCCCGATATGGCAGGTTTACTTCAGTTAGCTGCACGTTGCCGACTCAATATTATTGTATCTGGTGGTACGGGATCGGGAAAAACAACGTTACTTAATGCTTTATCACAGCATATATCAGAGGGTGAACGAACCGTCACTATTGAAGATACCGCTGAGTTAAGGCTTCAGCAGTCACATGTTGTTCGAATGGAAACTCGTCATGAGGGCATTGAAGGGACAGGGGCTATTACCGCTCGAGATTTAGTGATTAATTCACTGCGAATGCGCCCAGACCGAATTATTGTGGGTGAATGCCGTGGTGGTGAAGCATTTGAAATGCTGCAAGCCATGAATACTGGGCACGATGGTTCAATGTCTACGTTGCACGCCAATACACCACGAGATGCTTTGGCTCGTGTCGAATCAATGGTGATGATGGCGACCAATAATTTGCCCTTAGAAGCGATCCGCCGCTCAATTGTAAGCGCGGTCGATTTAGTCGTTCAGGTCAGCCGATTGCATGATGGTTCTCGAAAGATCATGAATATCACTGAAGTGGTCGGTATTGAGGGAAGCAACGTGGTGTTAGAAGAGTTGTTCTCTTTCCAAACTTCACCTCACAGCCCTGATGGTCGCATTCGAGGTAGTTATGTGACATCTGGTGTTATGGCTCGTTCTGCGCTTTATGAAAAAGCCCGTTTCTTTGGTGTAGAGCAGAAGTTAACTCAAGTGATTGAGTCTATGACACTCAATCAATAGGAGTGAGACATGTATTGGTTGATTATTTTGGGTGGGGCAATACTCATGATTGTAGCGCTTAAGCCGAATAGAGCTCCTTCTGTTGATGAGTATTTATCACAGCAAGCGAAAGGTAATCTGAAAAGCGATCTGAGTTTTACGCAACAAGCGGTTAATTTTGCCAGTCTTTCTGATCGTAACTTCAAACAGAAACTTCGTGTGCGTTGGGATAACTTACAGCGCCAACTTGGAAAAATGGCATTAGGTAAGGTCGTCATTTTTTCTGTTGTAGCACTGCTTGCGATCGGCATTCTTAATCAAATGTCACTGCGCTTACCTTGGTTTGAAATTTTGCCTTTGACTCTCATTATCGCTTGGTTTTTTGGTTATCTCCATTTACAGAAACGAGAGAAAAAACGCTTTGAAGAAACCTTCCCTGATGCGTTGAACATGCTGGCAAGTTCCCTTAGTGCGGGTGAAAGCATAGGGCGAGGCATTGGGTATGTAGGGAAGAAACTTGAAGGTGAGGTAGGTAAAGAGTTTAAGCTGATGAGCGAGCGCCTCAATTTAGGAGAGCCGATTGATGATGTGTTTCGTAAATCTTGTCGTCGCTTTCCGTATCCGTCGTTTCATTTTTTTGTCATTACCTTGCGAGCTAACATGCAAAGAGGGGGGCAATTAAAAGAGGTGATGTCACGTCTGAATCGACAAATGTTCGAAGCGAGAGCTGTAGAAAGAAAAAAGTTTGCTCTTACTTCAGAGGCTCGTATCTCCGCAAAAATTGTAGGAGCAACACCATTCTTCTTTCTGTTTATTTTGCAGTTTCTTAGTCCTGAAAATTTTGAGTTCGTAATGCACCACCCAGAAGGGAGACCGATTCTTTACTACCTCATCACAAGTGAAAGTATCGGCATGCTGATCATCTGGGCGTTAATGAAAAAGGTGAAGTAATGGCTTCTTCAATAAACTTCTCGAACGTTGGGTTATTTTTCGCCTGGGCCGGCGTAGCATTTGGCTTGTTGCTCATATTTTATTGGTTAGTCGTGTGTACTCAGAAAAAACACCGTATAGCAGCCTTAGCGAAACATCATCGATTGGCCGATCAGTCAAAAGAGGCAGAAATAAAACTGAATCGTTGGTTGACGCCCATGTCGACTATTTTCGTCACCTCCGAAAGTGATATTACAGTGCGCTTTGCTAATGCTGGCGTGAGTGACATCCGGTGGGCTCAATGGTTTATGCCACTGAAGTACAGTGCGTTGTTTATCGGGCAAGTGGTTGTTGCAGGCGTGTGTTGGTTTATTGAGGTTTCGTCTGAATCATGGATCGCGATAGCTGCGGGGTGGGCTATGGTGGTTATTGTGATGCCTGACCTAGTCTTGAGCTCGATGGCTAAAAACCGTCAACGTCGAATCTCTCGTCAAATGCCGTATCTGATTGACCTAATGGCGATTTGCGTCCAAACCGGCATGACAATCGAAGCATCAATGAAATACCTCTCCATTGAAATGAAAAGCTTTGATAAAGAGCTTTCTAGCTTGTTGGAGGTGACAAACCAACGGGCTCGTTTGGTCGGAATGGAAAATGCCTTAGAGGAGTTGTATCGCAAGGTTCCATCACCAGAAGTTCGTAGTTTTGTGATGACGCTGACGCAGAGCATTCAACATGGATCCTCGATTTATAACGTGTTAACGACGTTGGCAGGCGATATTCGAGAAGTGCAAATGCTAGAGCTGGAAGAAGAAATAGGGAAGTTAGCTGCCAAGATGTCGATTCCACTGATCGTGTTTATCTTGATCCCAATTGTATTCGTAATTGCCGCTCCGGGGGTAATGAGGATGATGCTTAATGTTTAAGAAAATAATCGCGCTAACGTTAGTTTTAATGTTGGCGGCATGCAGTTCAACTCAAGCGAGTTGGCAGAAAGATGAGTCAAAAGAGGCTATCTATCAAAAAACACATAATTACGTTCAGTTAACCCGTTTGTATAAAAATCAGCTGCAGCAATACGACGCTGATGAAGTGAGAGAAAAACTCTCGAATACATATTTAGCTATGGGCGATGCTGAGTCGGCTCTGTTTTACATTGCCCCTGTTACTCAAAAACCACAACCCAGTGTGAACAGTTTATTGATGCAAGCGAAAGCATACGGTGAATTAGGTCAGTACCCAGCAGCGATCAGTAGTGCTAAACAAGTATTAGTGGAAAATGCTACACATGCGGCAGCCGAGAATTTACTGGGAACGTTTTATGGTTACAGCTATCAGTTTGATCTATCTCGTCGGTATTTTGAACGCGCGCGCGAGCATTTTTATGACTCGGTATCAGTGAATAATAATTTGGCTGTGCTCGATATTACGCAAGAGCATTATCAAGCAGCTATGGAGCGTTTATTACCATTGTATAAGCGCGGTCAGATGAACGAACAGATGATGGCAAACTTGACGTTGAGTATGGCTAAGTTGGGCCACTACCCGTTTGTCGAAAGTGTGTTGAGTGAAAGATACAGCAAGCACCAAATCCAAAAAATTTATCAGGCGTTGCGCCACCACACTCCTTATTCATTAGAGAGCCAAACGCTGGCAGTCAGTGGTCTTTCGTTATCGGAGGAGGCGGGTAATGCGATATAAGCAAAAGGGTGTCGCGAGCATAGAGTTTGCGGTGGGCTTTTTTGCTTTTTGGTTGATGTGTATGGCGTGGGTTGAGATGAGCTATATCTCGTACATTTCGGCGATCAACGACTTGGCGGTTTCAGAGGTGGCTCGCACAGCTAAAAAGGGCTCAGGAAATTATCTCGATACGGTAGATAAGGTTTTGCACCGAGAAGGCAGTATCTGGAATCAGGTTGTTAATGGCGACAATTTTCAAGTCACGATTCACTACTCTAAAAACCTGAGTGAGTTAGCTAGTATTACAGACCAATGCAGTATTTCTGGTAGTCAAAAATTTAAAGAGTGTGGTGATGCTGATAACGCAGCGCTTGCCATTTATCGAATTAACTACCGTTTTTCACCTATCTTTAGCTACTTCTTCACGACTCAGAATTTAATGAGCAGAGAGATGATTGTTGTGCAGGAATATGAAAGGTCAAAATTTGAAATTTAGAACCCTAAAGCATGGGAATTTGAAGAGTAAGCAGCAGGGGGTTTTTAGTATTGAGTTTGCCATGGTCGCTGTATTTTTCAGCTTATTGATTGCTTTCAGTGGTGACGTGATCATCAAGCTTTCATTGAAAGGAAAACTCGATCGACTCTCTTATTCACTGGTCAATGTACTTAAAGAGAGAACCCAACTTTATGATACTGATTATCAGCTTACAACTAAAGAAGTCGATGATATCGATATCATTGCTCAGCATTCCTTACTGCGTACCTTTGGTCATTTTGAACGGGAACACTATGGGTTGTTGGTGGAAGAGTTGAGCTTCAAACAAGTGGGTACACCCAACCCCGCGATCAGTGAAAAACGCGGTGTTGTTGCCTGCAGAATAAAGCAAACCATTGATTCATTAGAGTCCATGACGGTAGTGACTAACCGAGGTCGAGAAATGCCCCTGTACCGAGTGACGGTTTGTTATGAATCGGATAATTGGATTGGTGGTATTTTGGGGCGTGAGTTTACTCACGTGATGTCTGATTCTGTCGTGATCGGCAGGTAGAGCGAAGAGAAAGGTTATGAAACACGCTATGCGTAAGCAGTTTGGCCATGCAGCTATGCTGTTTGCCATTATGATCCCAGCTTTGTTTGGAGTGTTTATGCTTGGTTCTGATGGTGCCCGCGCATTACAAACCAAAGCTCGATTAGAGGAAGCTTCAGAAGCGGCTGTTCTAGCGGTATCAGCAAAAGATGAACAAGACCATCAATTGGCGGAGCGCTATATTCAGCATTATCTATATGACATGGACTCGATCCTAGATATTGAAGTTAAGAAGCTAGGGTGTGATGAAATACCTGAATGTATTGCTGCTACGGAAAGAGGCGAAGCACGCTACTTTGAATATCGTGTTGCGGGTCAAACACTGCACAAGTCCTGGTTTCCTGGTAACGATGTGATTTCTGGCTTTGGTGATAGCTTCAATGTGACGGGATCATCGAAAGCACGACGCTATCAAAGCCAGCCGATAGACATTACTTTTATCGTCGATTTTTCAGAATCTATGAATGACTCGTGGAGTGGTGGTCGGCATTCTAAGCTAAATGATCTGAAAGACATTATTGAAGATGTGGCTGATGAACTCGGCGCGTATAACGATCTATATCCAGAGCACCCTCATCGGGTTGCACTTACCGGTTTTAATCGCCGAACCATCAATAAAGATAAGAATGACAACTTAGTAGTTCGCGATCAGCGGGTAGTTTCAAGAGAAGGTGAATACGATAAAGACGATACGGTGAATTTTAACAAAACGATAGCTCAACAATTTATCGTTAAAGGAGAAGCCTCGCGTGTGCCTAATAGCGATGATGATGCACGGTTCTACGACCTCTATTTTACCACCGATTTTTCATCCTTCACTAAAAAGGTCAAGAAATTCAAAGCTGGGGGAGGCACTGCTTCACTGCAAGGCATTATTCGTGCAGGGCAAATTGTGACTTCAATGTCGAAGAACCAAAAGCAGCTGATCATTATTCTGTCTGATGGGGAAGATTGGAATCACTACGCAGGGCAAACCAATAAGCTTGTGTCGAAAGGTATGTGTAGCAACATTCTCAATATGGTCAACGGCGGCAAAGTTTCGGCAGATAATACGCATGATGACATAGAGGTAATTGGCGGGGTAAGCCAAGGAATGATGACACCTGATGGTGAACGAATGAACGCGCGCATGGCTGTGATTGGTTTCGATTATGAACTTAATAAAAACGTGGGTCTGCGTAATTGCGTTGGCCGAGATAATGTTTATAAGGCTGAAAACAAGGAAGACATTCTCAATAAAATTTTGGGATTAATTACGGAAGAAGTGGGTCACTTGGCGCAATAGAGGTATGTGACATCCTTTTTATTAACTGAATATTATTAAGAGAGCAAAAATGAAAACGCTTATATCTGTTATGTCTTTATTTACTCTGTCGTTTTCTATACTGGCAGCCCCTTTAAAACCAGATACCAACGAACTACTTTATCATTACTGCCATATGGGCGACTCTGAACTTGAGAAGACGGTAACGATCGGTCAGGGGAAGAAAGTGATGTATCACCAAGGCCCGTTCATGCAAGTGAACGCAAGCACAGCTAATCAAGCGATTAAAAATCTGATTCAAGATAAGTTAACTCAAGTATCAGAAAGTGCTGATTGCGCACAATACTTACTGAGTCGAACTAAATTTGTAGAAGGTAAGTTGGCTCGTGAGGTGTTGGCTCGCGTGACTTTTGATTTCGATGACGATGAACTGAATCAAAAATCTCGTTATTTATTGTTAAACCTTATAGCTAAACTTGAACATCAAACTCCCGAATTTATCGTCACGGGGAATACCGACTCAAAAGGTAGTGATAGTTACAACTTAAGCTTAGGCTTGCAGCGCTCGAATGTTGTTGTTGGGTATTTGAAAGAGCAAGGCGTAAATATTGAAGACCTGACAGTGAGTTCACAAGGTGAGGCGAACCCAGTGCAGAGTAACGAGACTGAATCCGGTCGCCATAACAATCGCAGGGTTGATATTCACTCTTAACCCTGCCCTACAAATTTAACTTGTTGGGAGCAGTATTTTTAAAACGACACCCACGGATGGGTTATCTGATTGCTCGAACCAGATTGTCCCTTTGTAGCTATGGAGTATCTCATCACATAGCGCCAAACCTAATCCTGTACCATGGGTCTTCTGATCGGCTCTTACGCCACGTTGAAATAAGGTTTGGCTGATCGAGTTATCTATTACTGGCCCATCATTATAGATCTCAATCAGGATCTGCTGTTCGCTTTGAGTGGCTTTGAATTCGATAGAGGTTTGTGCGAACCGATAAGTATTTTCTAATAGGTTACCGAGCACTTCCATAAGATCATCTTTATTAAGAGGCACGGTCTGTTGGTCGTCAAACTGAGTGATGAATTGGATCTTTTTGTCGGCATGGATTTTCGTAAACATGCCTACTAGGCTGTCGAGGATTGGTTTTATCGGTGTCGATGAAGTCGTTATACCTTTAACGCCTAGCGAAGCCCTTTTGAGTTGTGCCTGAATTAAGCTATCCATTTCTAACAGTTGTTGGTTGATTTGGTCATTCTTTGTTTTGGATGAGTCTTCATCAAGTAATGCTTGAGAAACTGTCACGCGAGTCTTCAAACTATGGGCGAGATCATTGAGAGAACGCTTATAACGCTCCTGATTTTCTTTTTGTTGGTATAGCAATTCGTTCAATGCACTGGTGACGCTATGTAAATCTTCAGGGTATGACTGGGCTAATTGGTTTTGTTTACCCTGCTTTATGTCATTCAGTTCATTCTCTAGTCGAGTAAACGGCGCAAAACTAATACGATAAAAAACCAAAAGTAGAGCACTGATCAAAGCAAGCGCAACCACTAACACTCCAACCGCGGTGTATTTTAACTGATGTATGGGTTCTATTTTCTCTTCGACCCTTTGGGTAAAGATAACTCTGCCATCTTTTTTTTCCTGGAAACCTTTCCAGAGAATTGTGTGGACAATAAAAGCGGCGCCATTCGATCTTTCAACCAAACGAATAGTATCTATGGGGAAATTTAGATCATGACACAGTTCGTTGACTTGAGATTGGCTGACGCCTATCTCTGATAGCAGCTTAGCTCGTCTTTCAATATTTACTGATGTCCATACTTGTTGATTGTTGTGATCACATAGAGTGACGCTAGTGTTGGGAGACTCTTTCGCATAGAACCTATCCCACTCCGTCAATGGCGGTATTTCCCCAGAAGACAGCAGTTCATTGATTACAGCAGGCAATTCTCGAAGGGTATTTTTCGAGTAGTACTCAAAAAGTTGGTGTTTTTGACTGTTGTAGTAGAACCAGGCGCTAGTGAGTACCATTGAAATCATAATGGAAGCAGCAACGGCGAATGTCCGACGTCTGAACTGAGTTTTGTACAGTCTTTTCATACTACTTGGCTTCTAGTTCAAAACGATAACCTTGCCCGCGAATGGTGCTGATCAGCTTAGCTTGAGTGTATTGCGTTAACTTTTTACGTAAGCGTGAAACGATAACCTCAATATTGTTTAGCTGAACATTTTCACCCTGCGCATAAAGGGAGTCTGCGATTTGTTGTTTAGATACGATTTGTAAGCAATGGCGAATTAAGTACTCGAATATTTGAAATTCTAAGGCTGTAAGTTCAATCAGAGCATCATCGTAACTGATACGTTTGGCTTGAGTGTCTAAGGTGAGCGATTGCGCTTTGATTTGGGAAGCGGAAAACCCTTGATTTCGACGAACAAGCGCCTCAAGGCGAGCGTGTAGCTCTTCAAATTGGAAGGGCTTGGTAAGGTAATCATCAGCCCCGGAGTTAAGCCCTTCTACTTTATCTTGCCAGTTGCCACGTGCGGTTAAGATTAATATTGGGACTGCAATTTCTTTACGACGTATTTGCTTGATCAGCGTAATGCCATCAAAGTCAGGGAGGCCAAGGTCAATGATCATCACATCTGTATTGGACTGTTTTTGAATCGTTTGTAAACATGCAGAAGCTGTTCTATCTGCATGGACAGTATGTCCTTGCTCACTGAGCTGAGAAGATAGGTGGTGATTCAATATTTCATTATCTTCAACCAAAACAACCAGCATGTAATATCCCTATCTACAATAATATTCAACCAGATAGAGCTTACACTAGCTTTGGATAAAAAAAAGGGAGAAGCCAAAGCTTCCCCCTTAATATTTATTCCAAATTGGTTTTACTTCTGTAGTAAAGAAATATCAGCAATCTGTAGGAACAGGTTACGTAGGTTGTTCAGTAGCGTTAGACGGTTCTTCTTAAGCGCTTCGTCATCAGCCATAACCATTACGTTATCGAAGAATGCATCAACAGGTTCACGTAGATCAGCAAGCTTGCTTAGGGCTTCTTGGTAGTTGCCTGTTGCGAATGCTGGTTCTAATGCTTCTGTCATTACTTCAACGTTTTCAGCCAGTGCTCTCTCTGCGTCTTCTTGAAGAAGAGCAAGATCGATTTCAGCAGGTAGCTCGCCATCGAATTTAGCAAGGATGTTACCTACACGCTTGTTCGCTGCTGCTAGTGCTTCTGCTGCTTCCAGTTCACGGAAGTGAGAAACCGCTTTAACACGTTGGTCAAAGTCAGCTGGCTTGGTTGGACGACGTGCTAGTACCGCTTGGATGATATCAACACTGAAACCAGCATCTTGGTACCATGCGCGGAAACGACCTAGCATGAAGTCGATAACGTCAGCTTCTACGTTTTCGTTGGTTAGCTTGTCGCCTAGTAGCTCTTTCGCTTTACCGATTAGATCAGTTAGGTCTAGGTTGTAGCCGTTTTCAACGATGATACGTAGCACACCTAGTGATGCACGACGTAGAGCGAATGGGTCAGAACCTTTTGGTGCTTGGCCAATACCGAAGATACCCACGATAGTGTCTAGCTTGTCTGCCATTGCTACAGCAGAAGAGATGCCAGTGCTTGGTAGTGTGTCACCTGCGAAACGAGGCATGTACTGCTCGTAAAGTGCTAGTGCTACTTGCTCGTCTTCACCATCGTGAGTCGCGTAGTGCATGCCCATCACACCTTGAGTATCCGTAAATTCGAATACCATTGATGTCATTAGGTCACACTTAGCCAGTAGGCCTGCACGCTTAGATTTCTCAACGTCAGCATCGATTTGCTCAGCAATGTAGCCAGCAAGTTCTGTGATGCGGTCGGTTTTGTCTTTGATAGTGCCCAGTTGCTTCTGGAAGATAGCTTGGTCTAGTTCAGCAAGACGGTCGATCAGCGGGCGCTTACGGTCTGTGTTGAAGAAGAACTCAGCATCAGCAAGACGTGGACGTACAACCTTCTCGTTACCTTCGATTACGTGACGAGGCTCTTTAGACTCGATGTTCGAAACGAAGATGAAGTTTGGCAGAAGGTTCTTATCAGCGTCATACACTGGGAAGTACTTCTGGTCGCCTTTCATGGTGTAAACCAAAGCTTCAGAAGGCACTTTTAGGAACTCTTGCTCAAACTTAGCAGTAAGCACCACTGGCCATTCAACCAAAGAGGTAACTTCTTCAACAAGGTCATCTTCTAGGTCAGCAATACCACCAACTGCGTCAGCTGCTTTTTTCGCATCAGCAAGGATGATCGCTTTACGCGCATCGTAATCTGCCATTACTTTACCGCGCTCTTCTAAGATCGCAGGGTATTGGTCAGCAGAGTCGATAGTGAACTCTTGTTCGCCCATGAAACGGTGGCCACGGATAGTACGAGCAGAAGCTACGCCTAGGATCTCGCCTTCAACAAGCTCATCACCTAGTAGTACTGTCAGTGTTTTCACTGGACGGATAAATTGAATGTCTGAGTTACCCCAGCGCATTGCTTTAGGGATTGGTAGGCCAGCGAGAGCTTTCGCAGCGATGTCCATCACCAATTCTTGAACAGGTTTGCCAGCTACTTCCTGTTTGAAAAGAAGCCACTCGCCTTTGTCTGTTTTCAGGCGGTCAGCTTGCTCAACAGTAATACCGTTACCACGAGCCCAACCTTGTGCAGCTTTAGTCGCGTTGCCTTCAGCATCGAATGCGACAGAAATTGCAGGACCGCGCTTCTCAACGACTTTGTCTGCTTGGCCTTCAGCCAGTGCCGTCACTTTAAGTGCTAGACGACGAGGTGCTGCGTACCACTTGATGCCTTCGTGAGAAAGTTCAGCCGTTTTAAGACCTGCTTCAAAGTTAGAAGCAAAGGCTTCAGCTAGTGAACGAAGTGCCGTTGGTGGAAGCTCTTCCGTACCCAGTTCAATTAGAAAATTCTTCGCCATGATTATTTATCCTTCTTACACATTGGGAAGCCAAGCGCTTCACGTGACGCGTAGTACGCCTCTGCAACAGCTTTAGTCAGGTTGCGGATACGAAGGATGTAACGTTGACGCTCTGTTACAGAGATAGCTTTGCGCGCATCAAGAATGTTGAATGCGTGACCTGCTTTTAGAATGCGCTCGTAAGCTGGAAGCGGCAGTGGCTTCTCAAGCTCAAGTAGCTCTTTACACTCTTTTTCGCACTGGTCGAAGAAAGTGAATAGGAAATCTACGTCTGCGTGTTCGAAGTTGTATGTTGATTGCTCAACTTCGTTTTGGTGGAAGATGTCACCGTAAGTCACATTAGAACCGTCTGGTGCTACGTTCCATACAAGGTCGTAAACAGAGTCTACTTCTTGGATGTACATTGCTAGACGCTCGATACCGTAAGTGATCTCACCCGTTACTGGCTTACACTCAAGACCGCCAACTTGTTGGAAGTAAGTGAATTGAGTCACTTCCATACCGTTTAGCCATACTTCCCAACCAAGACCCCATGCGCCTAGCGTTGGGTTTTCCCAGTTGTCTTCTACGAAACGAATATCGTGAACAAGTGGGTCGACACCAAGAACTTCAAGCGAGCCTAAGTACAACTCCTGGATGTTATCTGGAGAAGGTTTTAGAGCTACTTGGAATTGATAGTAGTGCTGCAGGCGGTTCGGGTTTTCACCGTAACGACCATCGGTCGGACGACGAGAAGGTTGAACGTATGCCGTAGACATTGGCTCTGGGCCAAGTGCACGTAGACATGTCATTGGGTGAGAGGTGCCAGCACCTACTTCCATATCTAGTGGTTGAACAATGGTACAACCGTTTTGTGCCCAGTAATCCTGCAGCGCGAGGATCATTCCCTGGAAGGTTTTGATATCGTATTTTTGCATAGTCAGGTTCGCGCGATTCTTTTAAATGAATGATAAAAATAACCTCTGAGTATACCGAGATATTGGTAAAGCGAGTAGGGGTAATCTTGTTTAATTAGTGGTCTAAAATGTCGTTTAGTGGATTTTTTTGCCTTTAATGTTTGTTTTTCGGCACAAGTGGATATTTTGATAACTTTGACACTTGTGTTTGAAAGCGTGGGTGATTAAAATCTCGCGGTCTTTGGGGAGTAGCTTGCTTATTCATATCCTATTGAATGAGTTCGTTCGTCAACATAATTGATGCAAAATCATCATGGCGTTCGAGGCAACCACCACCTTGGTGGCGCTTAGCAAGACCTTAGACAAGCATCGTGAACCGGGATGGGGCGCGAGGTTTGTCTTTGGTTAAATATAATAATCCTCATCCCAAATGAGCATGTCGTGAGCGTTTTAGCAATTTCAATTACAACTGTCGCCTTAGCCGAGATCGGTGATAAGACTCAGTTGTTATCCCTTTTATTAGCCAGTCGATATCGAAAACCGCTACCTATTATTGCGGCTATTTTCTTTGCCACCATTGCCAACCATGCCCTTGCTGCGTGGCTAGGTGTTGTGGTTGCTGATTATTTATCTCCTAAAGTACTTAAGTGGGTGCTGGTGGTCAGTTTCATTGCGATGGCAGGCTGGATTCTGATTCCGGATAAATTAGATGACGATGAGCAGATCTCGAACCGAGGGCCGTTTGTCGCCAGTTTTATCGCTTTCTTCATTGCTGAGATCGGTGATAAGACTCAGATTGCGACATCGATTCTAGGGGCTCAATATTCGGATGCATTAACGTGGGTCATTCTCGGTACTACCATTGGTATGTTGCTGGCGAATGTGCCTGTGGTGATCATTGGTAAGCTATCGGCAGATAAGATGCCACTTGACCTGATTCGCAAGATCACAGCCTTGTTGTTCGTGGGTTTGGCTATCGCAGCAGCGTTCTATTAAGCGGTAGTATTGAGTCTTATTATACTCAATCAGTAGAGTAATGTGTTGTAGGTCATACTCTTACAGTATTGTGGAGTTTATCGAGCGAATGGACATATAACTGTCATACTTGTCATGATATTTTAATCTTGTGAGTTAAGAACACGAGGGCATGATTATGTTGACGCGTTATATGGGTATTACTCCACAAAGCCAAAGTTATCTATTTACCTTTGGTCTCGCACTTACACTACTAGGCATGGTGTTGACGGACATGTGGCTACCAATGGTGGCTGGTTCGATGATCATGACCGGGCTTGCGGTAGAAGCTTGGATTCGGGTTGCGCATATTATTCCTATGCGAAAAGATATCCGAGAAATTCAGCATCAGCTTGAGCATCTGCAAAACAAGTCTAGAAGCGAATAAACAAAAAGCCGCTCGTACTCTGAGTTCTGTTTAAGAACATAAGGTACGAGCGGCTTTTTTGATACTTGATAGTCGGTGGGGCGTTACGCCTCCAATCCCTTTCTGATCAAATACTGGTAAGGCAACGTTTCTGTCGCTTGGCCTACCAACTGGTGATCCATGAATCGACAAAAGCTCGGAATATCACGAGTTGTCGAAGGGTCGTCAGCTTTTACCAGTAACACATCGCCATCCTGCATGTTTCTAATTGTCTTCCTGACCATCATTACTGGCTCTGGGCAACGCAGGCCTTCAGCTTCTAAAGTGTGGGTTGCCAGTTCAGGTTTGAATGTCATGGTTTGTATCTCTATATCTATCTAACGAGTGAATAATACGTCTGCAGAAAAAATATGCAATAAGTGCTTGGCAAACGGAACCATTTCCTATAACTTAATTAACAAGTTGATAACAACTTGTAACAAAGGCAACTAGCTAAGGAGTGGCGATGTTGACAGGATTAGATAGATTAACAATTTATTCAGTTCTCTGTTTTATTTCTTTTTGTGCGTTAGTACTACGCTCATCGACAGAGACCTCTCTAATGCCAATCTTTGGCATAGTAGCAACGATTATTGGTATTTGGGTAGAGATGCGCCGTTGGCAAGGCATAGCCGAGGAGCAAGAGCACTAACCCTAATACACAAGCAAATTCCAATACGACAACATTCCGACACTATCCCCAGATTTTCTTGGGCTTCCCCGCGTAATTGCGGGATTTTTTTTATCTAAAGCATGCTATAAACAACTTAGTGACCAATGATAATTGTATACAGCTAGGTAAGTGGCGTGGAATTAGAAGACATCTATCGTAGAGACCTGAATTTACTGGTCGCCTTAAAGGTATTGATTGAAGAGGGCAGTGTTAGTCAAGCCGCGCTTCGTCTTAACCTAAGCCAATCGGCAACTAGCCGAGTATTAGGGCGCTTAAGAGAACTACTCAACGATCCCCTGTTTACACGCCAAGGTCAGCACCTTATTCCCACCAAGAAAGCACTCGAGATCAGCCAGCGCATTGACCAACCTTTAGAATCATTCCGCCAACTTCTTAGCCCGAGTGATTTCGATCCTTACTATTGCAGCGAGCGCTTTTTGATTGCGACCACTGACTACGCGATGCAAACCATCTTGCCTTATGCTCTGCCGAAGATTTATGAGCAAGCGCCGAACATCTCTTTGGAGTTTGCACCATTGCAGCATGAGCATTTGTTTAAGCAACTCAGCACCGAACGTGTCGATATGGCTATTTGTCGCCCGAGTGGCAGCGTTGCACCACTTCATCAAGATGTATTGGGGCCGGTCGGTGTGTCGTGCCTGTTATCTAAGAATCACCCATTAGCCGATAAGCCTTTAAACCTTGAAGACTATGTATCACTCCCGCACGCGATGATTGCGATCAGTGATGGTGTTAAGGCTTTATTAGACAATGCCTTAGCCAATCAACAACCACGAAAAATGGTGCTGCGTGCTTATCACCTTGAAGCGGCATTGGCGATTGTCGATAGAATGCCGTTGGTGATTACTGTACCTGCTGATTTGGCTTACTTGGTGGCAGAGCGTTATGACTTAGTCGTCAAGCCATTACCATTTGAATTTATGCCGTTTGATTACTCACTGATCTGGCACTCGCGATGTGATTCTTCTGCTTCACAACAGTGGTTAAGAAGAGTGGTAAAAGAAGAGTGTGGTGAGCTGATTCAAAAACGAATTGCGGATGTCGGTTTGGGTTAACTAGGACTGAGTCTGGGCTCACTAGACCCGAATAACAAAAACGCAAAAGGGCTGATAAAAATCAGCCCTTTGTTGTTTTGGGTTATCCAAGCCTAAAGCTGTTGCTTAAGGTTTGATAACTTTATGTTTGAGAATCTATAGTTTAATGACTACGCGACCAGTGATTTGACCGTTAGTGATGTCTTCTGCAGCTTGAATTGCGCCATCTAAAGGCACTTCTTTAGTCGCTTGGCCGTAGAAAGACTCAGGTAGTAGTTCAGCCAGTTGCTCCCACGCTTTAATACGTTTTTCACGAGGGCACATTACGGAATCCACACCTTGTAGGCGAACGTTACGTAGAATGAATGGCATTACTGTAGTTGGTAAATCAAAACCACCTGCTAGGCCACACATTGCAACCGCGCCGTTGTAATCAATTTGTGCCAATACTTTCGCAAGTACTTTGCTACCTACTGTATCGATAGCACCAGCCCACAGTTGTTTCTCAAGTGGTTTCGCTGGTTCTTCTAATTCAGCACGCTCTACAATGCGTGTTGCACCTAGTGATTTTAGAAGCTCGCCATTTTCTGAAGCTCGGCCAGTAACCGCTGCTACTTTGTAGCCTAGTTGGTTTAACAGCGTAATAGACACGCTGCCTACGCCGCCACTAGCACCCGTTACTAGGATTTCACCGTCTTCTGGTTTGATGCCTGCATCTACGATAGCTTGCACACAAAGCATAGCGGTGAAACCAGCGGTACCAATCGCCATGACTTTCTTAGCGTCTAGACCCGCTGGCATTGGCACTAACCAATCACCGTTTAGGCTGGCTTTCTCAGCCATGCCACCCCAGTGACCTTCACCAACACCCCAACCCGTTAGAACAACTTCGTCGCCTGCTTTGTAGCGCGGGTCATCAGATTGTGAAACCACGCCAGAAAGGTCAATGCCAGGAACCATAGGGAAGTTGCGAACAATGCGCCCTTTACCTGTTATCGCCAAACCATCTTTGTAGTTCAAAGAAGAGTAGCTCACATCAACTTTCACGTTACCTTCTGGTAATTGAGACTCATCAATTTGAGAAACTGATGCGATAGTTTTTTTGTCTTCTTGGTTTAGTACAAGTGCTTTAAACATGATCTGCTCCGTAGGAGGAATATTAGGAAACTGAAGTAACTTTAGTTGAATCATCCGAGAAAAAATAATGAAACATCAACATTGAATCTATGCGTTTTGTGCATAGATATCAGTGTTGGTTTTTCTCTCGCTGAACGCAATCGATGCATTGTTGGATGCCAAGTAATAAAAAGTGCAGCTATATAAATATAGCTGCACAAAAGATTACCCTACAAGTATTAAAACCAGTGATCGCTATGGGCGTTCAAATACCGTTGCAATACCTTGGCCTAAACCAATACACATGGTCGCCAAGCCGTATTTCACGTCTTGTGCTTCCATCAGGTTGATTAGGGTCGTCGAGATACGAGAACCAGAACAGCCCAGTGGGTGACCAAGAGCAATCGCACCACCGTTAAGGTTTACTTTCTCGTCAACCACATCCAGTAGACCGAGGTCTTTCGCACATGGAAGAGATTGAGCAGCAAACGCTTCGTTTAGCTCAATCACACCCATATCTTCGATGGTTAGGCCTGCACGTTTAAGTGCTTTTTTCGTCGCTGGTACTGGGCCGTAACCCATGATTGAAGGATCGCAGCCAGCGATAGCCATCGACTTCACGCGAGCGCGAATCTTCAGGCCAAGTGCGTTGGCTTTCTCTTCGCTCATGATAAGCATTGCCGATGCACCATCAGACAGTGCTGATGAAGTACCTGCTGTTACCGTACCGTTTGCTGGGTCAAATACCGGGCGAAGCTGAGATAAGCCTTCAACCGTAGTTTCTGGGCGAATGACTTCATCGTAATCCAGAGTGAACAGTGAACCGTCTGCTGCGTGAGCTTCTGTTGGCAGGATTTCGTTTTTGAAACGACCTTCAACTGTTGCTGCTTGAGCTCGAGCATGTGAGCGTGCTGCGAATGCATCTTGGTCTTCACGGCTAATACCGTGCATTTTGCCTAGCATCTCAGCCGTTAGACCCATCATGCCGGCCGCTTTCGCTACGTGTTTAGACATGCCAGGGTGAAAATCAACACCATGGTTCATTGGTACGTGACCCATATGTTCGACACCACCGATCAGGCAGATTTCAGCATCACCAACCATGATAGAGCGGGTTGCATCATGTAGAGCTTGCATAGATGAGCCACATAAACGGTTGACCGTTACCGCACCAATCTCAATCGGCAGACCAGCAAGTAAAGCAGCGTTACGTGCAACGTTGAAGCCTTGCTCTAGCGTTTGTTGTACACAACCCCAGTAAATGTCTTCAATTTCGACAGGGTTTACTTCTGGGTTGCGCTCTAAAATGCCTTTCATCAAATGTGCCGACAGATCTTCAGCACGAGTGTGACGGAAAGCTCCACCTTTGGAACGTCCCATTGGGGTACGAAGGCAATCAACAACAACTACATTATTCATTTTGCTATTCCTTTTCCAAATGTGGGTTACAGAGAACTTGCTTGTTGGCCGTCGTAAAAGCTTTCGCCTTTCGCTGCCATATCAAGCAATAGTTGAGGAACTTGGTACATTGCACCTAAGTCTTGGTAGCTCTTCGCCATTTCAACGAAGTTACCAATACCCACACTGTCTAAGTAGCGGAATACGCCGCCTCTGAATGGAGGGAAGCCTAAACCGTAAACCAGTGCCATATCCGCTTCTTGCGGTGTCGCGATGATGCCTTCTTCTAAACAAAGCACCACTTCGTTGATCATAGGAATCATCACACGTTGGATAATTGTCTGGTCATCAAAGTCTTGTGGTTGTTGGCATACGTCAGCCAGGATAGGAAGAATGTCTTCAGAGAATGTCTTCTTAGGACGACCGCGTTTGTCTACGCTGTACGTGTAGAAACCGCTGCCGTTCTTCTGGCCGTATTTTTCAGCGACGTAAAGTGCGTCAATTGCATCACGACCTTCTTTACCCATACGCTCTGGGAAACCTTGCGCCATTACTGCTTGTGCATGATGTGCTGTGTCTAAACCTACAACGTCTAGCAAGTAAGCAGGGCCCATTGGCCAACCGAACTTACGCTCCATGACTTTATCGATCTTAGTGAAGTCAGCACCGTCACGTAGCAACATGCTGAAACCGCCAAAGTAAGGGAAAAGTACACGGTTAACGAAGAAGCCTGGGCAATCATTAACAACGATAGGGGATTTACCCATCTTCGCTGCGTAAGCAACCACGCGATTAATGGTTTCTTCTGAAGTATGCTCGCCACGGATGATCTCAACCAAAGGCATGCGGTGTACTGGGTTAAAGAAGTGCATACCACAGAAGTTTTCTGGGCGTTTTAGAGATTTTGCTAGCAGGTTGATCGGAATCGTTGAGGTGTTTGATGTAAGAACTGTGTCTTCACCCACCAGACCTTCCACTTCACTCAGTACTGCTGCTTTTACTTTAGGGTTTTCTACAACGGCTTCCACAATCACATCTGACTGTTCAACACCTGCGTAATGTAAGCTTGGGGTAATAGAAGACAGAATGCCTGCCATCTTGAATCCATCTAGGCGACCGCGTGATAAGCGTTTATTCAACAGCTTAGATGCTTCGTTCATACCAAGATCTAGAGACGCCTGTGCGATGTCTTTCATCATCACTGGCACGCCCTTTAACGCTGACTGGTAAGCAATACCGCCACCCATGATGCCAGCACCAAGTACCGCTGCTCGTTCAGTCGCTTTGTTTGCAGACTTACCAGCTTG
>NZ_JBFRVX010000623.1:0-7895 GCF_041475345.1 Vibrio sp. 10N.222.48.A3
AATATCGAAACCGTTGCGCCCTTAGCTCAGCTGGATAGAGTACCTGGCTACGAACCAGGCGGTCGGAGGTTCGAATCCTCCAGGGCGCACCACATTATTAGAGAAAGCCTCGTTTTTACGAGGCTTTTTTTATGTCTTCTGTAAATTTGTTGCAACAATGTTAAATTTGTGGTGTTTTTAACTTGTTGTATTTAAAGTAATTCTTGATTGCTTCTTTGTTATTCTACCTTTCTCATATCAATTCTCAGAAAAGCCCCGTTTAAGTCACAGTTTAAATATCTAAAAATGACTCATTTGACAGATTTATGTGATCTGATAGGCGAATAATTAACCTTATGTGTGCGTTATCCGTAACAGAACCTTAAACAAAATTGACAAACTTTTACCAATCGAGATAATCCATGGGTCGGGATCACTATTCGCTGAAATCCTGTACGTATGTCAGGATGACGAAGAAAGGAAGCAACATGACTAATATTGGAAGCCTGCTAGGAGATGCGGCGACTCTAATGATAACGGGGATGTCCGTTGTCTTTATTTTCTTAACTATTCTAGTTTACCTCGTTCGGTTGATGTCAAAACTGGTACCAGAAGAAGTACCGGAGCCGATCGCAGCACCTAAAAAAATTCAAAAATCACAATCAAACCCTTCAGCTGTTAGTCCACAGGTAGTGGCAGCAATTTCGGCCGCGGTTCATCAATACCGTGCGTCTACTGCTAAGTAGCATTTTAAAGGATTAAAAAGGAGTTTATGAGCATGTCTAAACCACTAGCTATCACAGATGTGGTACTTCGTGACGCGCACCAGTCACTATTTGCTACTCGTATGCGTATCGAAGATATGCTGCCAATTGCGGCAGAACTGGATAAAGTCGGTTACTGGTCACTTGAGACTTGGGGCGGCGCAACGTTTGATTCGTGCATCCGTTTTCTTGGAGAAGATCCGTGGGAACGTTTACGAGAGCTGAAAAAAGCGATGCCCAACACACCAATGCAGATGCTACTGCGTGGTCAAAATTTATTGGGTTACCGTCACTACGCGGATGATGTAGTAGAAAAGTTTGTTGAACGTGCCCATAGTAACGGCATGGACGTATTCCGTATTTTTGATGCGATGAATGACGTACGTAACTTTGAAACCGCAGTGAAAGCAACGATTGATGTTGGCGGCCACGCTCAAGGTACGTTGTCTTACACAACCAGTCCGGTTCACAACTCAGATACGTGGGTTGATTTGGCTAAGCGCCTAGAGGATCTAGGTTGTCATTCACTATGCATCAAAGATATGTCAGGTTTATTAAAGCCTTATGAAGCGGAAGAGCTAATCACTCGCATCAAAGCGTCTTGTGATGTGCCTCTAGCGCTGCATAGCCACGCGACAACGGGTCTATCAACCGCTACAGCCGTTAAAGCTGTTGAAGCGGGTATTGATATTCTAGACACCGCAATCTCTTCTATGAGCTGTACTTACGGCCATACACCAACCGAAACGGTTGTTGCTATGCTAGAAGGCACAGAGCGCGACACGAATCTCAAACTAGACCAAATCGAACCAATCGCGGCTTACTTCCGTGATGTACGTAAAAAGTATGCGAAATGGGAAGGCCAGCTAAAAGGTGTCGATTCTCGAATCTTGATCGCTCAAGTTCCTGGCGGCATGTTAACCAACATGGAAGGCCAGCTTAAAGAGCAAGGCGCTGCCGATCGCATGGATGAAGTTCTAGAAGAGATCCCACGCGTACGTAAAGAGTTGGGTTACATTCCTTTGGTAACACCTACTTCTCAGATTGTCGGTACTCAAGCGGTTATCAACGTTCTAACGGGTGAGCGCTACAAGAGCATCACTAAAGAGACTGCGGGTCTACTGAAAGGCGAATACGGTCAAGCTCCTGCTGAGGTTGATGCTGAACTGCAAGCGAAAGTGTTAGATGGTGCTGAGCCAATCACGTGTCGTCCTGCTGACTTACTTAAGTCTGAAATGGATACGTTAACGACTGACCTTTTAGAAAAAGCGAAATCAGATGGTATTTCACTCGCTGAAGATACCGTTGATGATGTACTGACGTACGCACTATTCCCACAAGTGGGTCTTAAGTTCCTTAAAAACCGTCACAACCCTGAAGCGTTTGAACCTGTACCAACGGCTGAAGCTGCAACTCCTGTTACGGCGGCACCACAACCTGCTGCTGGCGGCATTGAGAGCTACAGCGTGAAGGTTGATGGTCAAGTTTATGATGTTGAAGTTGGCCCTCAAGGTGAACTGACATCGGTATCTCCATCAGCGAAACCTGCACAAGCAGCTCAAGCAGCACCTGCTGCGGCTTCTGATGCAGAAGCGGTTCCAGCTCCATTAGCCGGCAACATCTTTAAAGTCATCGTTCAGGCGGGTGCTGAAGTGGCCGAAGGTGATGTTCTTCTGATCCTAGAAGCGATGAAAATGGAAACGGAAGTACGAGCTGCTCGCAGTGGTATCGTTCAAGAATTGAATGTTAAAGAAGGCGATGCAGTTACTGTAGGCGCTCCACTACTAAGCTTAGCGTAAGGGAGCACCATGGAAGGATTGATGACCTTATGGTCTGAAACAGGGATTGCTAACTTTGAGTTCGGCCAGATCTGTATGATGTTGGTTGGTTGCTCACTGTTGTTTTTGGCAATTCGCAAAGGGTTTGAACCTTTACTGCTGTTACCTATTGGTTTTGGTGCTGTATTAGCCAATATTCCAAATGCTGGATTCACGGATCCCGGCGGTTTGCTTTACTACGTTTACTACATTGGTATTGAAACTGGCATTTTTCCACTGCTGATCTTTATGGGTGTTGGAGCTATGACGGACTTTGGTGCGTTGATTGCTAACCCTAAAACACTGTGGCTCGGGGCTGCTGCTCAGTTTGGTATATTCGCAACGCTATTTGGCGCGATCTTGCTGAACTATGTACCAGGAATGGAGTTCTCAATGGCAGATGCTTCGTCAATTGCGATCATTGGTGGTGCCGATGGCCCAACCGCGATCTTTTTGGCGAGCAAGCTATCTCCTGATCTATTAGGTGCGATTGCGGTAGCGGCGTATAGCTACATGGCTTTAGTTCCTATTATTCAGCCACCAATCATGAAAGCGTTAACGTCTCCTGAAGAGCGCCAAATTAAGATGGCTCAACTTCGTCATGTAAGCAAAGCTGAGAAGATCCTTTTCCCGCTAGCTGTACTGCTTATGACGATTTTGTTCCTACCATCAGCAACCCCTCTAGTAGGTATGTTCTGTTTGGGTAACTTAATGCGCGAAGCGGGTGTGGTTGATCGTCTTTCAAAAACAGCCCAAAACGAACTGATTAACGTTGTGACTATTTTCCTTGGCCTAGGTGTTGGCTCTAAGCTTCAAGCGGATACGTTCTTGAACTTAGAGACACTGGGTATTCTAGGTTTAGGCGCGGTGGCGTTTAGTATTGGTACGGCTGGTGGTGTATTGATGGCGAAGCTGCTGAACCGCTTCTCGAAAGAAGACATTAACCCACTGATTGGCGCCGCTGGTGTATCAGCGGTTCCGATGGCGGCTCGTGTTGTGAATAAGGTTGGACTTGAGGCAAACCCTCAGAACTTCCTGTTGATGCATGCGATGGGTCCGAACGTAGCGGGTGTACTTGGTAGTGCCGTTGCTGCGGGTATCCTATTAGCTCTCGTAGGTTAATGAGTTACTTGGCTATGCTGCTCGTTACGTTAATTGGTCGTCAATTTACGCATGAGCGGTTAACTTCGCCTTATTAAATGGTTTATAGTCAAAGGGATGCTTTCGCATCCCTTTCTTTTTATTAATTAGGGTGCTTACTCATCAGGGCTTCTATCAATCAAGGAAATGTGGAAATGGAAAATAAACAGATTGCGATTACTCAATTCGGCGGCGTCGAAAACCTCAGTATTCAAACCAGTACTATTCCTGAGCCTAAGGCCGGAGAAGTGGTGGTTAAAGTTTCCTTTTCAGGCGTTAATCCTATTGATGTAAAAACCCGTGCTGGCCTTGGTTGGGCGGCAGCACAAAACAAAGACAACCTTCCTTGGGTTCCTGGTTACGATATTTCAGGGCAAATTGTTACGCTAGGCGAACAGGCAGAGCGTTTTACTGTTGGTGATAACGTAGCCGGATTTATTGGTTTTCCACTGCAAGGTGGCGGTTATAGCCAGTATGTGTGTGTTCCAGAAGTCGCATTAAGTATGGTCCCAGACTCGGTTGCGTTAGAAGCGGCTGCAGCTTTACCACTCGCTAGCCAAACCGCAGCACAAGCGCTTAACAAAGCGGAAGTGAAAGAGGGCGATCGCGTACTCATCTTAGCGGGCGCCGGCGGCGTTGGTCACCTTGCGGTTCAAATCGCAGTGGCTGCAAAAGCTGAGGTTTACACGACCTGCAGCGAGGCTAACCTTGATTACCTTGCTACGTTAGGCGCTCATGCGATTAACTATAAATTTGCGCCAGCATCGGAAAGAGTCTCTGATGTTGATGTACTGATTGATTTAGTGGGTGGTGATACCGCGCTTGATGCGTTGAAGTGTTTGAAAGATGGTGCGAGAGTGGTAACGGTGCCTACGCTGTCTGCTGAATTAATTTGCGAGAAAGCGACATTATTGGGTTTCACCGCTTCAGGTATGCTCGTTGAGCCAAATCCAGAGCAAATGGACACTATGCTTTACATGGTTAGCGTAGGGTTGCTCAAAACAGAAATTCAAACTATCTACCCGTTAGATGAAGCACAGTCGGCGCATCTACAAGTAGAAACCGGACACACCAGAGGCAAGGTACTACTTAAAATGCAAGAAGGTTAATATGCAGTGCTAGAGTTCTTTAATTCTCTTTTTGAAAACATAGCGTTGTGGTTTTCTGACTCGGCGCTGTGGGTGCTCTTCATTAGTGGCTTCTTGAGTGCCACATTGTTACCAGGGGGCTCAGAAGCAAGCCTTGTTGCAGCATTGAGCTTAGATCAGTTCTCAACATCATCAATCATTCTTCTGGCGACACTCGGTAATACTTTAGGCGGGCTGACCAACTATTGGATTGGTTTGTGGCTGCCTAATCGAACTCAATCTGAAAAGCATGGTCATAAGGCTATGGCTTGGCTGAGCCGCTATGGCTATTGGACACTGTTATTCAGTTGGTTGCCGATCATTGGTGACCCTTTGTGCTTAGCCGCGGGTTGGTTAAGAATGAAATTTATTCCTAGCGTTATTTTGATAGCGATTGGCAAAGCCGCTCGCTACAGCTTACTTGCTGCTATCTACTTCGGTTTTTTCTAAGGAGAACCTATGAAAAAGGTTTTACTTGGTACATTTTCTCTTATCGCCATTGCAGGCTGTTCTTACAATGTACCTAGCTCTACACCCTTCTTTTCCTCGTTACCTGAAGGTGTCACTCTGTTAGAAGAGGTTAAGCCTTCTAAAGATAAAGTGGTGATCCCTTACACCAAATATCAGCTTGAAAACGGCCTGACAGTTATTCTTTCCCCTGATGATTCTGATCCTCTTGTACATGTGGATGTGACCTATCATGTCGGCTCAGCTCGTGAAGAAATAGGCAAATCGGGCTTTGCTCATTTCTTCGAACACATGATGTTCCAAGGCTCTGAGAACGTCGGTGACCAGCAGCACTTTAAGATCATTACCGAGGCGGGTGGCTCGTTAAACGGCACGACTAACCGTGATCGTACTAACTACTTTGAAACCGTTCCATCTAACCAACTTGAGAAAATGTTGTGGTTAGAATCAGACCGAATGGGTTTTTTATTGGATGCGGTTTCTCAGAAGAAATTCGAAGTTCAAAGAGGCACGGTTAAAAACGAACGTGCTCAAAGTTATGAAAACCGTCCTTATGGCTTGATGTGGGAACGCATGGGTGAAGCGCTTTACCCTGAAGGTCATCCTTACTCATGGCAACCAATCGGTTATGTGGAAGATCTAGACCGTGTTGATGTGAATGACCTTAAGGCGTTCTTCCTACGTTGGTACGGCCCAAATAATGCGGTACTGACTATCGGTGGTGATATCGACGTTGATGACACGCTAGAGTGGGTTAATCAGTATTTTGGCCCAATCCCTCAAGGTCCGGAAGTTAAGGCTGCTGAGAAGCAACCAGCTGTTCTAACAGAAGATAAGTACATCACGTTAGAAGACAACGTTCGTCAGCCGATGGTGCTTGTTGGTTGGCCAACAACCTACCGCGGTGAAGATACGCAAGCTTCACTGAATGCGCTGTCTAACGTGTTAGGTTCAGGGACCAACAGTTATCTGTACCAAAACCTCGTAAAAACGCAAAAAGCGGTGAGTGCAGGCTCTTTCCACGATTGTGCTGAGCTCGCTTGTACTATGTATGTCTATGCGATGGGTGACTCAGGTGAAAAGGGGGATTTGACGGTTCTTAATAAAGAACTGATGGAAACCCTAGAACAATTTTCGAAAGGCGGTGTGGAACAAGATCGTCTAGATCAAATTACCGGCATGGCTGAAGCGAATGCGGTGTTTGCACTGCAAAGTGTTAGAGGCAAGGTTTCACAGCTCGCGTCAAATCAAACCTTCTATGGCCAGCCTGATCGTATTGAATCAAAACTCGATCAAATCCGATCTGTTACCCCTGAAAGCGTAAGCAAGGCGTACCGAGATTTTATCGAAGGTAAGCACAAGGTTACCTTGAGTGTGGTTCCTAAGAAAAAACTCGACTTAGCGGTTCGCGAGGCTACATTTAGCACTCCTGCTCGTACCCTTCCTGAATACAGCAAAGTGACAGAAGAACAATTGGATTTCAGAAAGGCACCGAACACATTTGATCGCAGCGTGATGCCTGAAGTGAACTTTGGTGTTGAAGCGACCATGCCTGAGCTGTATCGCATGCATTTTGCTAATGGTACTGACTTGATTGGTACTGTGACTAGCGAAACGCCGACAGTGCAGCTACAAATTCAACTCCCTGCGGGTGAGCGCTATGTTGGTAAAGGTCAAGAGGGTTTGGCGAACCTAACTGCATCGATGATGGAAGAAGGTTCGACTAAACGAACGGTTGAAGAGTTACAGGCCACCTTAGATAAGCTTGGTAGTAGCGTTAGCATTAGTGCTGGCAGCTATACCACAGATATTTCGGTCTCGACGTTAGAGAAAAACCTGCCTCAAACCTTAGCGATCGTGCAAGAAGTTCTATTTGAGCCTAAGTTTGATGTTCAAGATTTCGAACGCGTTAAGAGTCAGATGTTAGAAGGCGTAGTGTATCAGCATCAACAACCGAGCTGGATGGCTTCTCAAGCAACCCGAGAGGTGTTGTTCGGTAGCAGTATTTTTGGTCGAGCGAGTGATGGCACCAAGGATTCTCTAGAATCGTTAACTCTAGACGATGTAAAACTGTTTTACAGTCAGCACTATACTCCTGAGGGAGCTAATATTGTTATTGTAGGGGACATCACGAAGGAGGAGGTTGGAAAGCAGCTTCAGTTCTTTGAAGAATGGCAAGGTGACGCTGCACCACTCACTCGTCCACAGATCATCAAGGAGCTTTCGGGCCAGAACTTGTACTTAGTGGATAAGCCGGGAGCACCACAAAGTATTGTACGCTTAGTTCGTAAAGGGTTACCGTTTGATGCGACCGGTGAATTGTATTTAAGTCAATTGGCTAACTTTAATTTAGCCGGTAACTTCAATAGCCGCATCAACCAGAACCTGCGTGAAGACAAAGCCTACACTTACGGTGCAAGCGGTTACTTTGCGAGTACGCGTGAAACTGGTGCGGTAGTGTTTAGTGCTCAAGTTAGAGCCAATGCGACGGTTCCATCAATTCAAGAGTTTATTGCTGAGCTAAATGAATTTAGTCAGAGTGGATTAACTGACGAAGAGGTGAAATTTATGCGCCTTGCCGTCGGTCAACAAGATGCGCT
>NZ_JBFRVX010000624.1:0-2697 GCF_041475345.1 Vibrio sp. 10N.222.48.A3
GCGCCTCCTCACTTACTCAAAGTAATAACAAATTAAAGATTACGCGTGCGACGCTTGATTAGACGCTCAGCCTCTTTAAGCGCTGTCTCGATGTCTTTACCTTCATCAAGTACTTCCATCAATGCGTTCTCTAAGATGATAGAACGTGCAACGTGGTCGCCTTGTGCTGGAGATACTGGTTTGATGTTTTGTGCCACTTCAGCAAACAGTAGACGGGCTTTTTGTCCGCCTAGGAATTCCATCTCTTCTTGGAAAAGCTCATCGTCATACGTGGTGATGTTCGCTGGGAAAGCAGCAATCGTTTCGAAGTGTTTAAGCTGTACTTCACGATCCGTCGTCATGTATTCAATAAGCGCCCAAGCTTCATCTGGGTTTTCTGATTGAGTTGGAATAGAAAGGAATGAACCACCCCAGCTTCCGTAGATGCCATCAGGTAGGTTTTCTACTGCCCATTTACCTTTAGTTTCAGGAGCAATCCAGTTGTTTAGGTGACCAAGAAGCCAAGCGCCAGAAAGTTGAGTTGCAAATGTGCCGTTGCGGAAGCCTTCGTACCATTCGTTAGACCAAGCCAGAATACGGCCGTCTAAGCCTTTGTCGCGAATCTCTTTTGCTACTTCAAAAGCGTGAACAAAACGCTCTGATGTCACGACTGGGTTGCCATCTTTATCGAAGTACAGACCTTCACCTTCAGGAACCGTCGTAAAGATAATCGCTTGTGCCACGTCGGCTGCCGAAGCGATAAGTTGTACGTTTTGCTCTTTCAGTTTTTCACCAGCAGCGATGTATGAGTCCCAATCTTTGATTGCGTCTTCTACATTAATACCTGCTTTTTCGAACACGTCAGTGCGGTAGTACATAACGCCAGGGCCAAGGTCGACAGGGATGCCGTACATATCGCCATCAGCGCCTTTGCCCTGTGCCCATGCGTATGGTGCGAATCGTTCTTCGTACTTATCTGCACCGTAGTTTTCAGACAAGTTAACTAGGCCGCCAGAACCCACGAATGGACCAATTTTCTCAACGTCCACAACAATCACATCACCCGCACCAGAACCCGTTGCAAGGTTCGTTGTCAGTTTCGTGTGGTGGTCACCGTGGTTGTTCATAAGGTAATCAACTTTGATACCCGTTTCCTTTTCGAAATCAGGCAGTAATACCTTCAGGCTGCTATCGAAATCAGGGAAACCGTCGAAACGAATTTCTTTGTCTGCTGCATTTGCAGCTGTTGTACCTAATCCTAAAGCAACCGCGCATGAAAGCGCTAAGGTCTTAAATTTCATGTTCTATCCTTAATATTTTTATAGGGTAACTGGTAAATCCGATACCGAGTTTCTAGTGACCAACGTCGGCAGCAATTTAAAGTTCACGTCATGTTTTATTTTCTTTAGCTTTTGCAGAGTGAGCTGCACAGCTTCAATGCTCATCTCTTCAATTGGGAAATTAATGGTGGTCAAACTAGGGGTCAGATAGCGCGCGAAGATGGTGTTATCGAAGCCCACCAGTGATACATCTTTCGGAACTGACAGCCCCTCTTGATGCAGCACCTCAAAGGCGCCAAATGCCATGTGATCATTCGAAGCAAATACTGCGGTGAAATGACACTTACGATTCATCAGCTTTTTCATAGCGCTGATGCCCGTCTCTTCAGTAAAGCCCGCTTCCGAGACTAAGGCTTCATCGTATGGCACACCCGCTTCTTCCAAGGCCTTTCGATACCCCTGCAAACGCCCCCTAGCGTCTGCTTTATCTAAAGGCCCGGTAATACACGCGATATCTGTATGTCCCTTTTGCAAAAGATATTGAGTAGCGAGTAGCCCCCCGACTTCGTTATCAATATCAATGCAACTCATCGCCATTTCTGGGATGAAGCGGTTAATTAAAACCACAGGGGTCCCCTGTTCTTCCAATTCAATTAAATAATCATCACTGAGCAATTGAGTATGAAGAATCAAAGCATCAACACGACGCCCCAGCAGAAACTCCACAGACTCGCGCTGCCCTTGTTCGGTGTTCGAACCCGCTGTAACCACAGCGTGGTAACCAAAGCGGCGTAGGTTTTCTTCTATGCAATGCAAAATGCCTGAATAGAAAGAACCGCCAAGTTCTGGAACAACAACGCCAACACTACCGGTACGACTTGACGCCAAAGCTTGAGCGATAGAGTTCGGGCGATAACCCAATTCTTTGATCGCTTTTTCAACCTTTAGCTTTTTGTCATGACTGACTCTGCTAGTGCCATTAATAACTCTAGACACTGTCGCCTGAGACACACCTGCATGTTCTGATACGTGTTTAATTGTCGCCACTCGAACCTCGATACTTCATTAGCTTGTAACCGCTTACAAAACGATTATTAAAGAAAGGCGTCTTGGTTGAAGTGAGTGTCATCACACTAAAGTTGGAGGTGAAAAGGCCAGTTGTGGAAATCATGAAAGCGCTTACAGATTCACTTCACACCATGAAACTGTTTCATGAAATCATGAATCCATCGTGAGTCAGTTTTGTTAAAAGCCTTAGTTCCGTGAAGGGGTTTCAACACACCTATTGGCGTATCAAATACGATGGGTATCGAGTATTTTCCACCATCTAGGCTATTGATATGCAAAGGCTACGACGTGAGTTAGCCATTACAATTACTAGGGATAAAGCAGGGTACGCGAGATAGATTAAAATAATATGAAACGAGGTATTGAAGAT
>NZ_JBFRVX010000625.1:0-8148 GCF_041475345.1 Vibrio sp. 10N.222.48.A3
CTAGCTGGTTAAAACGCTCGATAACGGCGTTAGAACTTTTGATTGTAGAATAACTACTTATCAAAAATTTCTGCCTTGTTCTCAAGCCTTTTTCCTGCGCTATTTCTGATCACTTACTTACTGTGATTGGTATAAACTGGCAGCCAATAAAAATGGACGCTTATTCAGCGTCCATTTGATATCACATTAAGAAGAGATCGACCTTAAGCCGTACTTAGTTCTCTCCGTATTAGCTATTCTCGTACTAGCCTTTTTCCGGGTTAGTTCTCTTCGTGATTGTAAACATGTACATCTCGTTGAGGGAATGGAATCGTGATGCCCTCTTCATCGAAGCGTTTCTTCACGGTTTCCGTCACATCCCAATACACTTCCCAGTAGTCATCTGTCTTAACCCAAGGTCTTACAACAAAATCAACTGAAGACGTATTCAAGGTGTGAAGCTTGATCATATGCTCTGGTTTTTTCAACACTAGAGGGTGAGCAAGAATGATGTCGTTCAATACCGATTTTGCTTTATCGATATCATCTGAGTAACCGATACCAAAAACCATATCAACACGTCTCACACGCTCTGCTGTGATGTTGTTGATCACGTCACCCCAGATCTTGTTGTTTGGGATCACCAAGCGTTGGTTATCGATGGTTTGAACGGTTGTCGATACTAAGCTCATGTCTTTTACAGTGCCTTGAACACCAGCGACTTTGACCATGTCGCCAACATCGTACGGACGGTAGATCAAGATCATCAAGCCCGATGCAAAGTTAGACAGCGTATCTTGCAATGCAAAACCAATGATGACACCCGCAACACCGAAACCCGTTAATAGTGGTGCTAGCTCAATCCCTATTTGAGACAGGGCGATCAGCAAACCAACAAACACGACCGCTTTAGATGCAATTGATACAAAGAAGTCCTGCATCAATACACTGAAGTCCATTTTAGAGTGCGAAACACTCTTACGAACGGTTTTACGAGCCACATTAGCAATAAGGCGAGTTACATACAAAATACCGAGGAAAAGCGCGAGTTTAACGATAAATGAAGGGGTATTTTCAAAAGCCCATGAACTGAATGAACGAAGCCAACCATCCAACAACTCCAGTGCAACATCAACATCCAATACATCAGCGTTAATGTCGCCGGTGGTCGCTAATAGAATACGCTTGTACGAGGTGACATCCACACCAAATGGCACCATCATGGAGATACTTTTCTCTAAGCTGGCAACCATAACGCTGGTTCGTTCTCTGAAACGTATTAATTCAGTTTTTATCGTCGCCTTTTCTTCTTCACTCACAAAAGACAAACGGCGCTCTAAATCTTGACGCTGCGTGTCTGTGTAGAGAATCGCATTTGTCAGATATTGCGAACGAGAAGCTAGTGCGGTTTTTAACTGACTTTCCGCAGCCGATACATCAACGCCTCGATCTTTTGACCAACTTAAGGTCTTAGAAAGTTGCTGATAGTAGTCATCCATCATTCCGATACGTTTTTGAATCAACAATTCAAGACGCTTTTTTGCATCCCCTTCAGCCGAACGGTTGTCTTTGCTCATAGAGACAATTTTAACTTCGTTCAATGACAGTAAATGCTGTAAAAGCTCTACTTGCTGGGCAAGAACAGCGTCTAAGCCTTGCTTCTTATCAGATGATAATTGGGAGGATATCTCTTTGCGTAGTGCTTGGTTCTTTCTTCGCAATATGTCTTCTAGAAACGGCTTTTCAGCATCGTGCGCTGTTTCTAATGTAGTGAGGTCCAGCATTAGCTGGTCTTGTACTTCTGCTATTTTATCGACGCTTTGCGCAAAACTTCCAAATGCGACAAACGCCAACATTAACAATAGACAACGCCAAACCTTCATCATACTAATTCCTATTATTGTCTAAATTGACCCTATAAATAGTAGTAAAAAGAAGATGGATAACAAGCATTTAAACGTATGTTGTGTTAAAACTTTGCAAATTATCAGCCTGTATCTAATATTTGAGAGTTCCAATCCCCTCTTATGACCTGTAGAGTACGCAACCAACAAAGAACAACAGCCAATATCGTCATTTAGGTGCATGTACTAAATCGCCTTAAATCCTATGTTGGCTCACAGCAAAAGAGCATAAAAATGAACAACGAACTTGATGTTATTGAGTCTCTAGAAGAGCTAGAGCAATTCCTAATTTCAGTAGAAGCAGGGGGCTTAGGTCTTGAAGACGTTGAAGGCGTAGGTATGGCCACCAATAATTCTGATGGTCGTCATTTCGTTGCAGTATTCAACAGCAGTCACAAGGTTTTACTCGCTCGCTGGATCACTAAAGAAATCTTTGAAAATGGTAAAGACCTTGTGCGCAACGGTCCTCGCCGTTCTCACTAAATCTTTCCAATAGCACCAATGGTTAAAGCCCAATATGTCCATCTGCGATCTGTTGGGCTTTTTTGTATCTCCTCATGATGAATAGAGCATTCTATACAGGATAAATTAGCGATAACTTCCAGTTGTTGTGAACTTTATCTAGAACTCAATGTCGTATTCGCGTGAGTTGTTGTTTATGCATCGTGTATCTACGGTATATCGCGTTTATGCATCGTTTCACTTTAACAATTTCATGACTTGTGACTCGAAGAGAACTTATTTAAGCTAGCCACAATTCAACAAGCTCGCTTGAGCGACTAACGACTAACTGATTCGACTACTGACTGATTTGCTGAATACACCATTACTTTTCTTATCTCAACAGAACCGCCGACAAAAGCATTCGCTTTGGGCGCTGTTCCTTACCGGACTGGTTATCGTAATCTGTCTGGCGAGTGCGCTTTCTACAAACAAAGTAACCACTTCAGCTTCCCTAATTGGACAATCAATACTTGTCGGCGCAGAAACTAGCCATCCACAAGCAATCGGCGCATCTTTCGATAAAATGTCTGAGCTCTATGCCAGCGTTTTTAGTTCAGAAGCTTCTAAAACTCTGTCAGCGCCAAACTCTAGCGCGTGCAGCCTAAGCTCCAAAATGCTCACCTTCGCAACACCTAAAACAGGTTGGCTGATTCCTTTTATCCTGTTTATTGCTGTTGCGTACAGCCTATCACCGCACATATCGAGATTGTCTAGAGATAACCATCGCTCTTCTCGACCTACAAAACACCGCTTACATCTAAAGCACTGTATATTTAGAGAGTAAATAACCGGGCTACTACACCCTTTTATTTATTTTTTGGAGATACATTTGTGTACAACACACTACTAACTAAGTTTGTCGATTCGTTGGCATTCTGCATGCGTACATGCGCGAAAACGCTAGTCACTGCCCTTTTGGTTATGACGTCATTTACTGCTTTGGCACAGACGACGGGCTGGCTCAGCGTGCCTGAACATCCACCAGTCAAGATGCGAATGATGTCGACGGGTGAACAGTCGGACGACGGTTCTAAGATTCAAACCGTGCTGGATGTCGTTCTCGACGGCGATTGGAAAACCTATTGGCGTAGCCCCGGCGAAGGTGGTATCCCGCCAAGTTGGGACTGGTCTGGTTCAACAAACATAGAGTCGGTAGAGTGGCATTGGCCGCTCCCTAAGTACTACGAACAACTCGACGTGATGACGTTAGGCTACAAAAAACACGTCAGCTTTCCCGTTACGTTGACACTGAAAGACAACACGAAGCCAGCACTGTTCAAGGCGTCGTTCACCTTTCCGTCGTGCACCAATATCTGTGTGTTAACCGATTACGACATCCAATTGCCGATTGATCCGCAAACATTAGAGCTCGATGAAGAAGCGATGTTCTTGTTCAATCAAGGCATGAGCCAATCTCCACGAGAAGCTAACCGCACTTCAGTGAACGGCCTGTTCTGGGATAAAAGTAAACAACAACTGGTGACTCAGCTAACAAGTAAGGAAGGCTGGGATAAACCGATGGTATTGATTGATGGGCAAGAAGTGCTTGATGACTTCTTCTCTCCACCAACCGTCCACATCACAGACAATACAATGACCGCAGTATTCGATGTGAGTAACTGGATCGGCGAGGTCAACTTAACGGATCGCACAGTGAGTATTACCGTTTCAGATACTAACTTTGCCGAAGAGATGACCGCGCAAGTTGAGTCAGACCCGATAGCTTACCAAACAAGCAACAACAGCTTTCTAGTCATGCTTGGCTTTGCTTTAATTGGTGGTTTGATCCTCAACATCATGCCGTGTGTTCTACCCGTATTAGGAATGAAGTTAAACAGCATCATTCAGAACCAAGGTGCTTCAAATCGCCACATCCGACTCTCATTCCTAGCGTCTGCTGCGGGGGTTATCACTTCGTTTTCGCTACTAGCTCTAGGCATGACCGTTCTGAAAATGGGTGGCAATGCGATTGGTTGGGGAATCCAGTTCCAAAATGTTTGGTTCATCGGGTTCATGCTGGTCATTACCCTACTGTTCTCAGTTAACCTGCTCGGTCTATTCGAATTCAGGCTTCCATCAGGCTTGAACACTTGGATGGCAACCAAAGGCGACGACTCACATTCAGGTCACTTCATCCAAGGCATGTTTGCGACACTATTGGCAACGCCTTGCAGTGCTCCATTCCTAGGAACTGCAGTGGCTTATGCTCTGGGCGCAAGTTACCAAGAGTTGTGGGCTATCTTTATCGCACTCGGCATTGGTATGAGCGCACCTTGGTTGATCTTCGCGTTATTCCCAAGCCTAACTAAATTGCTACCAAAACCGGGCGCGTGGATGTTCAAAGTTAAGTTGGTATTCGGCTTAATGATGTTCATCACCAGTCTGTGGTTAACAAACCTGCTGAGCCCATTCGTTGGCAAGTTCCCAACCATCTTGTTGTCACTGTTTATCGTCGTTTCAGTGTTAATTTGGATTGGCATGAAATTAGGACGCAAGGTACTGATTCCTATCATGGCAACCACAACCTTGGTATTTGGTGCTGCATTGATCGTCGGTAGTGTTACTGCTGATAACTGGGCAACGCCAATTGTCGATAACCTTGATTGGCAGAAACTGGATGCGAAACAAATCCCTCAGTTGGTCGAGCAAGGAAAAACAGTCTTTGTCGACGTGACTGCTGAATGGTGTATCACCTGTAAAGCCAACAAAATTGGCGTCATTCTTCAAGATCCTGTCTACAGCCACCTGCAACAAGAAGACATTGTTTTGATGAAAGGCGATTGGACAACACCAAGTGAAAGTGTCACTCAATACTTACAAAGTAATGGGCGATTTGGTGTGCCATTTAATATCGTTTATGGCCCGAGCTATAAAAATGGTATTCCATTACCCGTAATTCTAGACAGTGACACTGTTATTCAAGCCATCGACGCTGCGAGATAATTGATGAAGACGCCCAACAACGAACAAAAGCCTAGCTCTGCTGAAGATAACGCTGTAAAGGCTGAAACCAAAAAGCCAAGCCGTCTTAAGAAGTGGGGAAAGGAACTCGTTTCAATGATACTGATCGTTGGCGTGGTTTCGTTTGCCATGGATTTTTACCACAGCAGAAGCATGCCTCAAGGAGACGCGATACCAATCGTGGGTCAGTCGATCCAAGGGGAAGATATTGATGTTATCGAGCTAAGCAAAAGCGGTAAGCCCGTTATTGTCTATTTTTGGGCGACTTGGTGTAGCGCGTGCAAATTGGTGAGCCCGACGGTTAATAGCTTCAGCGACTCCCATCAAGTAGTTTCTGTCGCACTTTCATCTGGCCCAGACGAACGTGTTCAGCGCTTCTTAGACGCCAAAGAGTATGACTTCCCTGTTATCAATGATCTCTCTGGATCGATCAGCAGAAGTTGGGGAGTCAATGTCACGCCAAGTATTGTCATCATCAAAGATGGAAAGATCAGCAGCATCGCAACCGGCGTTACTTCCCCTATCGGCCTGTGGTTAAGAACCTACTTTGCATAACTCGCTCACTAAGAAAAACAGAGCAGAGCAAATGAACCGATTAAAGCCAATTTAACAAACAATAATACCGTGAGCGCGACCCAAAACGTGCTCACGATTATCAAGAATTAGAGAAAAACAACATGAAAAAACATCTGATTAGCACACTGATTTTAGGCTCACTAATGAGCACAAGTGCCTTCGCTGAGTTAAGCACAGAACAAACCCAGCAACTTGAAGAAATTAACCAGTTCCTGAAGGAGAACCCTTCTACGATCTCAGGGCTGCATACCAGTTTAGAGCAGTACGTAGCTGGCCAAGCGCAAGCAAAGAAAGCTCAAGCGGAGAGTCACGATTGGTTGTATAACAATGACGCTCACCCAATCACGGGCAACCCGAATGGCAAATCAGTAATCGTTAACTTTACTGACTACAACTGCCCTTACTGTAAGCGCTTGGAAAAAGGCTTGGTTCAATTAGCCTCTGAAAACAGCGACATTAAAGTGATCAACGTGTACTTGTCATTTAAGCAGCAACAAGTAGATGGCCTTGATACCAATGCAGCTCTATACGCGATGAAAGTATGGAAAGATAACCCAGCAGCCTTCCCTGAAGTCAACAGACTGCTGATGGCAAAAAGTGGTATTCACTCGAAAAGCTCACTAGAAGCCGTAGCCAAGAAGACAGGCACAGAAGCGCAATTGGACACAACTTCGGAGCAAAGCGACATACTGATGACCAACCACCAAGCCTTTAGCGCTCTAGGTTTAACCGGCACTCCAACCATGATGATGAACGGAAATGTTTTACCGGGATATGTGCCTTACGACCGACTAAAAGATATCGTGGATGATGCTTTTTAATCGAGCGTAGATAGAGATAAAGACTAGAAAGAGAAGTGAATAAAAGCCGACTCGCGCAACACCCAGTCGGCTTTTTCATTGTTTGAATAAAGTAGATAGTCCATTTACCTTAAATTTAAAGGTGAGTTGAATCCTAAAAACGACCAAAGTTAAAACGCGTACATTCTTTTGTCCGTCGATAGTTCAAAACAGTACTCTGCGTGTTTTCTAAGGCATTCAAACACTTCTCGATCCAACTTATAACTATCAACTTGGTCCGTTAATATCGCTAGAGTTTCTTCCAGTGTCATACCTTTACGATAAGGGCGAGACTGGGTTAATGCTTGGAATACATCGACTACAGCAACAATTCTACTGGGTTGATCTAAATCTTCAGCCGTTTTACCCATCGGATAGCCTGAACCATCTAACCTTTCATGGTGGTCGGAAGCCCACTGACACACCTGAGGCGAACTAAACAACTCCTGCAGCGCGAATCGAGTATCTGTCGCATGGCGTTTAATACAACAGTATTCTTCGTCAGTGAGCAAATCTGGCTTATGAAGAATGTCACCAGGGGTTTGCAGTTTGCCAATATCGTGAACTAAACCAGCCAAATAGAGCTTTCTCTGCGTTGTGTGAGAATAACCAAGTTGTTTAGCTAAATATTCAGAAAGTTGCCCTACCTTCAACGAGTGCTTGAAAGTGAACGAGCTTTTCGTATCAACGACATTAGCAATAAACTCGGCAAAGGCGACTGTCTCATCCAGCGACATTTGCTGAGAGAAAAAGGGTACAGGTTCAAAGTTATCTCTCATATTCTCGATGTAAGGGGTCTCCATCGAGAACCAAAAATCATCCAGATCAACCAACTCACACATGTGCTGTACAAGATTGGTTTCGAACATCTCGTCCGCTTGCTCAGTCAAACGTCCAATAATGCTCGCTTTACCGTCTGGGGTTAGGTTCCCATAACGATCAGAAGCTGTTATGCCATATAGATAGTCAACTCTGTCAGCAAGCATCACAACTGCAGCCAGTTCCTTTTCTAATTCACTGATATTCATAGTCTTTAGATCTAACCAAGGGGTATGATGATAAAGAACTGGCTTAGCAAATATAGAAAGAACAGGGCACTCCTTTAAAATTTGGTAGCCCTTTTGACAATGGTAATAAGTCGAGTCGGGAACAAACCCCGAATTCAGTCGACGTTGCTCGTCTATTTGCGACACTCCGCAGTCGTGAATTAGCCCTAACGAAAATGCGAGCTGTGCCTGCTCCTCTTCCCACCCCACGCTCAGAGCACATCGATACGCGATGTAACCCACCCTCTGTCCATGGTTTTTGCTTTCAAAACCGACGTTATCAAGCGCCTTAGCAATACCAAATAGAGCCTTTCTTAGGTCTACGGTTACCTCTTGGCA
>NZ_JBFRVX010000626.1:0-2353 GCF_041475345.1 Vibrio sp. 10N.222.48.A3
TCGTAACAGTACCGATCCTCTTGATTATGAAGCTTGTTTAAATAGTGATGAACCATGGTATTCCGCTTGGGGATACAAGGAAGAAGGGAAGGTTCATGCAAGGTTAACCTACAACCCATATTTTGACGAAATGTTGGATTACGCCAAATCTATCACTGCCTTATAAAGGCGACATTAGAAGGACACTAAAATGTATCAAAAACCATCCCCTGCATTACCATTGGGGCTGATATCGTTGCTATCGCTGTTGTTTGCTGTCCCAGTAAACGCAGATTGGAAGGAAACGGGCTTACACTTAAAGTTGGTTGATCTGTTAGACAGGGAAGACGGCTATTGTATTGATGTTGCTGGAAGTGGTGACTATGTAAGATTCGATTTGCCGTTATTGACGCACAATTGCAAAGAAGGCTTGTACGCTGATGAGGCGGTGACCCATAGAGATGACGGGGCATTGTTCTTTCCGGCTTTCGAGGCATGTGTCACGGTTATGGGCGTTAATAATAATTCGTTACCTTACAATTCGCTGATGTTAAAACGCTGCCACATCGACGAACCATTTTTGAAAGCCACTCAGTTCCAAACGTTTGAGTTTACAGAGGACAAACAGGTTCAGTTGGTGGGTTCTAACCTTTGTATTACTGCAGGCGATGTATCTAAAGTGACCTACAGTGCGGCGCACCGTTGGAGAAGCTTGTATATGCAGGAGTGCAATGTTGCCGACAAAGCGTTATCTCAATGGCAAATGGTTAAACCAACGACTCGTTAGTCGATATCTTAAGTAAGCAGCTAAAAGATAGAAATTAAACGAACTCAAAGCCTCAGTATTGACGCTGTTCTCAACAGCTTGAAGACTGAGGCTTTAATGTTTTAGGCGAGACAAGATCATTGATATTAATCGGAAAACTGCTTTTTGCTTTTATAGCGAGTAGGATTGAAAGAAATGGCGTATTTGTCCGGTTTACTAGTCAGTATCCAAATTGACTCTGAAATGTCACATCATCAATAAGCGAAAGTATGTTGAAAATAGAACAAGTTACCCCTCATATCGGTGCGCGAATCCATGGAGTCGATCTCGCCACATGCAGTGTGACTGAGCTCGATGAGGTTTATCAGGCGCTGATTACCCATCAAGTAATCTTCCTAGGTGATCAAGTACTCTCACCAGAACAACACTTGATGATTGCAGAGCGATTTGGACAGCTCGAGCTTGCGCATCCCTTCTTTCCTCGCGTCGAAAGCGCACCTCAGGTGAGTGTCATCGAAACAACCCGTGGTAATGCACCCATGGAAAGCTATTGGCATACGGATCTAACCTGGCGCAAAGTGCCATCGAAAGCTTCTTTGTTGCATGCTCAACATATTCCAAGCACCGGTGGGGATACGATTTGGTGTTCGATGACGGCGGTTTTCGAGTCATTAGATGAAGACATGAAAGCAAAACTGAGAGGGTTGTCTGCGACTCATTCGCTGGTGGCTTTCGAGGGAGTTGAGCCAGATCAGATAGAGCTTGATTGGCACAAATCACTACTTAAAACCGCGCAGAAAAATCCACCTGTAATCCATCCTGTTGTTCAGAGCCATCCGGAAACCGGTAAAGAAACACTTTATATCAATGAGCAGTTTACCCGTTATATCAACGAACTTGACCGACAAGAGAGTGATATTTTACTTAACCAACTGTTTGAAATTGCACGACGCCCTGAGTTTCAAGTCCGCTTCAAATGGGACAGGGGATCAATGGCTATTTGGGACAATAGGGTCACGCAACATTACGCGGTGATTGATTACGGCGATACTCCAAGAAAGATGCATCGCGTTACAGTGACATAATGCAAACGAAGAGGCGCAGCACTTGCTAAGGCGCGTTATTGGTGTAGGCGTGAGCGTATAAATCTGAATCACTTAGGGATGTTGTCTGAGTTAAAGTATGAAACCGAGACTTTATTCATCTAAGTCATAATAAAATCAAAAGCGTTGATACATATTTGATTGAAAGCTCACTGCTCTGAGGTGATGTGTAATATACTCAGCGGAAAACATAAGAACCAACATCAAATTTTAGACTTTGTAAACGTTAGGGCTTAGTAAATAAAGTATTTGTATGAACGCGATTCGTAAAGTTTATCAGTACGCAGAACCTAACCTAACCCTTGTGGGTTGGATGGGCTTTGTCGGTTTCCCTGCTTACTACATTGTATGGGAATTCTTGTTTCCGCAACCCTATGAAAATTTAGCCGTGCGTCTGTTTTGCTCGGTATTGTTCCTTGGGATTGTTGTTCGTAATCGTATTCCATTTGATTGGCGAAAGTACCTTCCGGCTTATTATCAAGTCGCTATTACCCTCTGCTTACCG
>NZ_JBFRVX010000627.1:0-3788 GCF_041475345.1 Vibrio sp. 10N.222.48.A3
TTTTGAGTAATATATCTATCTGATACTTATCACTATAATGATAACGGCAATGAAAATGAATGTTATCACTTTTGTCTTCAATGTTTGGAGAGCTGAGACCTAAAATACGCCCCTTAGGATATAATTGCTCCAACCAATAACCGCAATTTCGAGCCGAGTCTTGAATTGGCATAACCCACCCCGTTCTGCTGTAAGTCTTTGGCGGTTTCGCATCATTCTTTTGCTCCACACCAGATAACAAATACTGCTGTTTGAACAAATTCGCTTGCTCAAGAATTCGCTTGCTCGCAACGATTAATGCCGTGTTCGTTGCTTCTTCTTCTACTGTTTTCCATACAGAAAGCAATCCCATAACGAGAAAAAGAATAACCGTAACCCAAATAACAAAACGTGAGCGCTGTAGGTTATTCAGCATCCCCTAACCTTTGATTGCATCCAGCATTCCCCACATTGGCAAGAAAATACCCAGAGCTAAAACCAGCACCATTCCCGCAACGATCGTCAACAGAATAGGTTCAATTCTAGCGGTTAACGTTTTTAGATCGTAATCAACCTCTCGGTCGTAAAAATCCGCAACTTCAAGCAGCAACTCATCAATACGACCCGTTTCTTCACCCACAGAAATCATTTGTATCACGAGTGGTGTGAAAATCTCGCTGTTAATCGCGGTAGAAGAAACGGTACTTCCCGCTTCTATTGCCGATTTCATACCTTGAACACGAAGTTCTAAAAAACGATTGTCCAAAGCTTCAGCCGATAGCGATAACGATTGGTTAAGCGGTACACCTGCTTTTAGCATCAAAGCAAAAGTACGTGAGAAGCGCGACAATAGAGCTCGATTGACCACCCCACCAATCACTGGCATTTTTAAGCGCAGCCGATCCCACTTTTCCCACCCTTTATCTGTCTTAACCCATGCTTTAAAAGCAAAAACAAGACCAAAGATTAATCCAAGCATTAACCCCCAGTAATTAACAAAGAACTCAGACATTCCCATTAAAATACGAGTTGGAAGTGGTAAGTCGACCCCAAAACGCGCGAACATACTCGAAAACTGAGGAATCACGAATATATTCAAGACAAACATAGCGATTGTAATAAAAGTAATCACGAACGTTGGGTAACGCATTGCCGTTTTGATTCGCTTTCGAGTTTCAACCTCTTGTTCGTAGTATCCAGCCAGTTGTAACAATGCCTGATCTAAACGACCTGTATTCTCACCAACACTGATCATCGATACAAACAATGAACTAAATACCTTAGGGTGCATTTGCATCGACGCCGCTAACCCACGACCGTTTGTGAGTTCAGCGACCACTTCTTCAAGTGCTACTTTCAGTTGCTTATTTTCACAATGTTGAGTTAACCCTTTCATCGATCTTAATAGCGGAACACCCGCCTTAGTTAAACTATACAACTGTCGGCAAAACAGAACCAACACCTCTAAAGGCACATTCGGGGAGAACAGACTGGATACATCCATATCCAGGATTGAACCGCCACTTTTTCCAAGTTTAATCGAAGTTGGAATGATCCCTTTACTCATCAAACTGTCAGCAGCAAGATCTTCGTTATTTGCATCCAACTGGCCTGTCACTTGACTGCCATCAGAACTGCGACCTACATAACGATAAGTTGGCATATCACTCTACCCCTACAGATAAATTGGATCAGTGGCACCAGAAGCATCGCCTTCGCCAAGGTTCATTACCTCATCAAAGCTCACAACCCCCTGTATGGCCAATTCCATCGCAGAAGCTAACAGCGGTTTGTAATTTTCAGACTGCCTTGCCGTTTGAGCAAAAACAACGGCATCATTGGCTCTAAGCGCATCCATCATAGGCTGATCGAGCTCCAACATTTCAAACACACCAATACGACCACTGTAGCCTGTCAAATTACAATTTTGACAACCACGCCCTTTCATAAATGGCGTACCTCGCTGGTTTGGGAAACGAACACTCAACCATTGCTTACGCGCTTCATCCAGCTCATCATCAACCTTGCAATCAGTACATACCTTACGAACTAACCGCTGTGCGACCACGGCTCGAACAGCACTTGCTACCAGATAACCCGGAGCCCCCATGTCCATCATACGCAGTGCACTGTCTACTGCATCGTTGGTATGCAGAGTACTTAACACTAAGTGACCAGTAAGTGCCGCTCTCAAACCAATTTCAACGGTTTCGTGATCTCGCATCTCACCAATAAGAATGATATCCGGATCCTGACGTAGGAAGGTTCTCAAAATCGTTGAGAAATTGAGGTTAATCTTAGGGTTTACCTGAACCTGATTCACACGAGGAAGACGGTATTCTACAGGGTCTTCAGCGGTAATGATCTTTTTACCCGGTTCGTTTAATTCACTTAACGCACCGTATAGAGTCGTTGTTTTACCTGAGCCCGTAGGCCCGGTTACGAGAATCATGCCATGTGGGCGGCGTAATTGATGACGAAGACGAACGAGCAAATCACTCGGAATGCCTGACAACTCCAATTTACGTAGGCCAGCCGATTGATTAAGCAAACGCATAACCACTGACTCACCGTGCTGTACTGGCATAGTCGACATACGAATATCGACCGATTGACCTTTAACGCGAATATTAAAGCGACCATCTTGAGGCAGTCGTTTCTCTGAAATGTCGAGGTTAGCCATCAGCTTCAAACGCAAAACCAGTGCAGAAGCAATATTCACTTCATTCAACAACGTTTCATGCAGGACACCATCAATACGCTGACGTAAACGTAATACGTTTGAATCTGGTTCAATATGAATATCAGACGCACCAACTTGAATAGCATCTTCAAACAGCGAGTTTACTAGCTTAACGACCGTAACTTCGTCGCTGTCTTCTTCAGCGATATCAAAGTCAAAGGCTTCATTAACTTTATGCTCAGCATGAAGCTGCTCAGCAAATGAGGCAATCTCTTTGGTTCTTCGGTAATAACGGTCGAAACCATCAACTAATTGTCTCTCTTGTGCGACGACAAATTCGAGTGCGTAGTCGCCTAGTTGACTCAGCAAAGATTCTTGGGCAAACAGATCAGCAGGATCACTCATTGCAACACGTAATGTGTCACCTTGACGCCCAATGACCAAAGCTCGAAGGCGGCGAGCATGAACCTCAGGTAAAAGCTGCACAGCTTCGACGTCAACATTAGCTCGGCTAATATCAATAAGAGGAATAGCAAGCTGTTGCGACAAGAAACTGAGCATTTGCTGCTCTGATAAAAAGCCAAGCTCGATCAGTGCATCACCAAGCTTGCGGCCTGTCCTTTTTTGAGCGGCCAGAGCTTGTTCAACTTGATCTTCAGTAATGATGCCCTCTTCTACGAGCAAATCACCGAGCCTTTTTCTTAATCTAATTTGCATCGCCACTCTCCTCTAAAGCATTGAGTATTTTTAAACGATCACGTACAAAGCCTTGCGACTGAGATGAGATCCCAACTCTAACCAATGCTCCTTGGTATGATTGCTTTGCAGCCATGAAATCAAGCTGACGTTCTTGCTGAATCGCTAAACCTAACCACCAGCGAGCATTATCTGAATCGACCTCAGTCAATTTTTGGTAGCTCTCTAGCGCAATATCTTCTTGCTGAGACTTTTGACTTAATGCAGCGCGCATTGCTAAGTAGTCTTGAGTTGGACTAGGTGGTAAGTGTATTAATGGGCTCAAAGCAGCTTCCGCTTGATTGGCTTTCACAAGTAGCTTCGATAAACCTAGGCGCAGTTTTTCACTGTTGATATTGAGTTTGATACCCGACTGAAATAACTCATACGC
>NZ_JBFRVX010000628.1:0-1149 GCF_041475345.1 Vibrio sp. 10N.222.48.A3
AGATCAACAGGTTATAGTGAAAAATGCGTAAAATATCAGCTTGAAATCGCTTTCATTTCATCAGTAATGGTGGCGGCTATCACGGAAAAGGGTGTCGAAAAGCAAAGAAAACGAGGTGTGAATTTGATTGGTTTTCATATATATGAAAAGCCTCAAAATCTAAGGCAGATTTTGAGGCTTTTTGGTCTGAGTTAAATACCCAGTTATCTAAAATCAAGTATTCGCTAAAGTGAATCTAGGGACTCAATTCCCATATTGAACAGGGTAAATGCGTAGATATCAGCAGTGAGGTCGATAGCTTTACTCAGCGGCATACCTGCCCCATGCCCTGCATTGACGTCAATACGGATCATCACGGGCGCTCCGCCTTCATGCTTATCTTGCAGCTCTGAGATGAATTTATAAGAGTGAGCCGGTACCACACGATCATCGTGATCAGCTGTAGTAACCAATGTTGCTGGGTAATCGACGCCTCGTACAACGTTATGAACCGGGGAGTAACCCAGCAGGTATTCAAACATCTCTCTATTCTGCGCTGACGTGCCGTAGTCGTACGCCCAGCCTTCGCCAGACGTGAAGGTGTGGTAACGCAACATGTCCAACACCCCAACCGCAGGCAAAGCCACTTGGAACAGCTCAGGCCTTTGTGTCATGCAAGCGCCAACCAACAAGCCTCCGTTAGAACCGCCGCGGATCGCTAACTTATCATTGCAGGTATAGTTTTCTTCAATTAAGAACTCGGCAGCAGCAATGAAGTCATCAAATACATTCTGTTTTTGTTGTTGTGTACCCGCTTTGTGCCACGCCTTACCGTATTCGCCACCACCACGTAAGTTCGGCACTGCATACACACCACCCAGTTCCAGCCAACTGCCCACCGTTCCCGAGAAGGAAGGGGTTAGGCTAACGTTAAAGCCACCATAGGCGTACAACATGGTTGGAGTATTACCATCTAACACTAATCCCTTCTTATAAGAGATAAGCATCGGAACCTGAGTGCCATCTTTTGAGGTATAGAAAATCTGTTTAGATTCGAACTTGTCCGACTCAAACGGAGACTCAGAGCGTTGGTAGATTTCAGAGCTTCCAGATTCAACATCAAAAGAGAAAATCGTTGGCGGCGTTACATAGTTGGTAAAGGTGTAATAA
>NZ_JBFRVX010000629.1:0-14068 GCF_041475345.1 Vibrio sp. 10N.222.48.A3
ACTGAACAGCAGTATGTAATGACCTATGTAATTTCAATTATCCAATCTTTATGCAATTTCTCACTTTGTTGAACATGTCCATCATGACGCTCATTTCCTATCTCAATTCTACCGATCTAATCATCGCCGTTGTTTGGAAGGTATAATTTCATATTATCACATCCATTCATCCCGAATCGTTTGGTGATGAAGATCCGTCGCTGTATTGCGATCTTATGCTCGTACCCAATATTCATAGTTTGAAAAATCGTGAAAGAATTTTTCTTGTAAAGGTGAAGAAGAGATTAGAATCGGTCAGTCTTATTTATGAGTCCCTTTGCAACATCGAAAGTAAGTGATGTGACGCTGATTATTCTACTGTAGTGATTCTAAGCACTGAGCGAATTATATAGACTGCATAACAACAGAGTTATTAAGGGTACACAATTCGAATGTGGGATAGCATCGTTACATTGTCGGAAGATAGGAAGCAAGTGATGGCATGTCTGCCGTCTGGGTTTGTGGTCAACGCAAGCTTTGACAATAAGACATTACCAACAACCTTAGAAGCTTTGAACGCATCAAACTATTTTATTTTCGAAGAAGAGATACTGCGTTTTGTCACTCTTGCTAAAGAAGGTAAGGGAGAAGCTTATCAAGGAATATTGATTGCTGAAGTTCGTAATTCCAGTGTTACGGTTGAACTGTCTGATGATGAGATGCTCGCAAGTCTTGTTGTAACTGGGGCATATAATGGGCAGGCATTACGTGGCAGCGATATCATTCATTGCTTGGCTCAGGCTCACATAACGAAAGGAATTAATAAGCTAGCACTTAGAAAAGTCTTAATGATGAGTAGCAAGCTAAAGCCGGGTGAAAAATTTACTCAGCCCGTTGCCAAAGGTTCTCCAGCTGTGAAGGGTAAAGATGCTAAGTTTTCAGCATTGGTTGAAGATATTACTCATCAAGTATTAAAGCCTCGTAGTAAAGACGCCGGTAAGATCGATATGCGAGATCTCGGCGAAACCATTACCGTTGGCCAGAATGACCCGCTAATGAAACGTACTCCTGCCACCAAAGGTATTGCGGGCTTTACCGTCCAAGGTCGAATTATCCCACCCCTTCCGGGCCAAGACAGTTTGATTAAGCCAGGAAAAGGAACCCACATTTCCCCTGACGACCCTAATTTATTACTTTCTTCATCCTCTGGTCTGCCCATTATTAAAGAGCGAAGTATCGAAGTGGATGACGCCTTATGTGTTAGCAATGTCGACGTATCTACTGGGCACGTTAAATTCAAAGGTAATGTGTTTGTCTCTGGGAATATAGAACCTGGAATGATAGTGAAGGCGACCGGAAGCATTACTGTTGGTGGCTTTATTGAATCTGCAGAAGTTCAGGCTCAGGGGGATATAAAAGTCGCGAAAGGAATTATTGGTCATACGACCAAAGAGGATGAGCCAAAAAGCTGTAAGGTACTTAGCAAAGGCTCTATCACAGCAAGCTACGCACAGAATACTGAACTGCAAACCGGCAATGACATTCTACTCAATCTACATAGCATGAGTAACGACATTCGTTGTGGCAACAACCTCATTGTGATGGATACCTTTAAGAAGCATGGCACACTTAGTGGCGGTGAAGCTAAAGTCGGCGGTAAAGTGGAATGTGTTTTCTTAGGCGTTGAAGGGGATACAGCAACTAAGGTTCATGGTTTTGCTCGCTTCGAGGGATATCAAAAAAAGATAGCTCAACTGAAGGAGATTTATAAGCACGCTCAAGAACAAACCATGGACGTCATCCGTCAAGAACTCGAATTTAAGAAGCGACCAAAAGCGGAAAGAAGCGAAGAGCAAGCGTTGGAGATTGAGCAGCAACGGGAAAAAAACAATCAAGCGATAGAGAAGACTAAATCGCAGTTGGATACACTCGAAGCTGAATTTGAGACAAACCTTGCCGAGTGCACAGTAGAGGCGCACGAGAAAGTGTACACCCGTGTATCTGTTTTGTTTGGTGATGAGATGGTGACGACTAAGAGAACGCACGGCGGCAGTGTTTTCTCGTTCAATCAATATGAAATTCAATGTTCTTTCAAAATGGAGAAAGAAGATATCTCATTGTAATTGAGCGACTCTGAAATTGCCCAAGACAGAATAGAGCGGTTCGAGCCGTTTTCACTCATTAGAACAAATAAGAAAGGGGGAGCTGATGCTCCCCCTTTGTTTTTGCTGATATTGATTTAGTTTGATTCTTTAAGTCACATGAGCGCTTTAACTTGCCGCTTTTACCTTTCCTTGCTTTAAGTCTGACAGAACTTGTGATTTTGGTCCGTCGGCAATAATGCTGCCTTTCTCCATCACAATCACTCTATCTACGATATCCAACATCGACGTTTTGTGGGTGATAAGAATCAAAGTCTCACTAGGTAACAGCTGGCTCAGCTGATGCTTAATGTGCATCTCTGAACGGTTATCCATAGCGCTGGTAGGTTCGTCCATCAATAATACAGGAGGGCGCCCTAGGAAGGCTCTAGCTATGGCTATCGACTGACGTTGACCTCCTGAGAGTAAACCACCACCTTCACCTACTTGGCGTTCTAAGCCTGCCGGATCTTGCTGAGTAAAAGCGGTTACACCTGCACGGTTGGCAGCATCCATGACATCACGATCGTCAACCAACGGGCGTCCCAAGGTAATGTTGTCTCTTACCGTGCCATAGAATAGGTTACTGTCCTGCGGCACACAGCCTATATTGCGTCGTACGTCGACATGGTGAAGTTGTTCCATATCGGTGTCATCAATGCGAACATGACCTTCTGTGGGCTTATACAGGCCCATAATCAGGCGTTCAAGTGTGCTTTTACCTGAACCAATTCGCCCAATAATCGCGACCTTTTCACCTGGACTAATATTAAGAGTCAGGTCTCTTATAGACGCGATTGGCGAATCAGGGTAATGGAATGTTACTTTATCAAGCGCGATATGCCCTTGAATAATCGGACGGTGGATGTATCGCTTACCTTCCTCTTGTTCACTGGGCATCGACATGACTTGTTCAATCAAGGTCATTGATGACTTCGCTTGGTTATAACGCGTAGAAAGCAATGATAACTGGACAAGAGGACCAATTGCTCTACCACTCAACATAGTAGCGGCAATCAAGCCACCCATTGTAAGAGTGCCTTCTGCCATTAGGTACACACCAAAAATAATCATTCCCACATTGGTACTTTGTTGAACAAAGCCAGCAGTATTTTGGATGCTATCGGTAATACGACGACTCTTGATATTCCAGTTCGCCATGTGCGCAACAGCTTCTTCCCAGCGGAATTGGAACTGGCTTTGAGCGCTGAATAGCTTAACGGTTTCTAGCCCCGCTAAACTCTCAATTAAGTTTGCGTACTTCTGAGAAGCAAGGCGAGAGCCTTCTTCAATGGTACGACGCAGCGGGCCTTGTATTAACAACGCATAGATGATCAGTATCACCACGCCAACGACAGGAACAAACACAAGGTTGCCAGCCATTAACCAAATTAACGCCAAGAACATAAGAGCGAATGGCAAATCGATTAATGAGCCTATTGTTGCCGAAGTAAAGAACTCACGGATTGACTCGAATTCTTGCAGGTTTTTAGCAAAAGCACCGACAGAAGCAGGCTTCGCTTCCATACGAATCCCGAGCACCTTACTGAACAACTTAGATGAAATCAGGATATCGGATTTCTTACCCGCAACGTCAATAAAGTAGCTTCGCATTAACTTTAAAAGTAAGTCAAAGAGGAAGACGACAAAAATACCACTCGCGAGTACCCATAGCGTCTCAAACGCAAGGTTTGGTACCACTTTGTCGTACACCAAACGAGTAAACATTGGAGCTGCAATAGCGAAAAGGTTGATTAGAATTGATGCGATCAGCACATCACGATAGATTTTTTTAGATTGCCAAATCGTGCTCCAAAACCAGTGACCTTCGCGCGTTTTTAAAATTTCTGGTGAGCGTTCATCATAACGGAATTGTTTCTTTACTAAGAAGTAACGGCCGATGAATTGCTCTTTCAATTCTTCGATAGGGATGACGATTGGCATCATCCCACTTTCCGTTGTGATGATTTCGGCTTCTTGCTTCTCAATATCGATACTATTAAGAACGCAAGCCTCACCTTGCTTGAGTAACAATACGGCTGGCAGAATTAAGTGAGGGATGTTTTCTAGATCGGAACGGTTTTCTTTGGCCACTAACCCCGCACGCTCGGCAGAGCGAGGGAATAGGAAAGGGGTTAGCTTTCCATCAGAGAGTGGTAGCCCATTGATCAACGCTTCGGGCGAGTTGGCTAACCCGTAATACCGACTAACGTAGATCAGTGAGTTTAATAGTGGATCTTGCATGCGATATAACCTTACAACTATTTATCAACAATGAAGCCTTGGAACACTTCTACGTAGTTATCAGACAAAATATCTAACTGAGTCTGAGTTTCAATTCGTGACGCAATAGTCGTCACACCAAGGTTATGAGCCGTTCTTGAGATAGACGTTAACGTAAATTTCTGTTTTTCGTCATCAAGGTTATGAGTAAATAGGTAATCCAGCTTCACATAGCTAGGGCGGTACTCGTTGATGTAATCGAGTGATTGGAAGTTGCGTCCATAGTTATCGACACCAAACACCGCATCAGCGTTGCGAATGGTGTTACACAATAGTGCTGTGTAGTGAGGAACATTGACGAAACAGTTTTCTGGAATTTCAAAATGCAACAGATGAGCGATTGACGCATTTTTCTCAAGAGACTTTCCGATCCAACGGATGAAGCTTGGCTGAGAAATACTGCTTGGCGAGATATTGATAGCAACGGGGCTCGTAAGCTCTTTTGCATTCAGTTTATCAATCATCTTCTCGATAACGTATTGATCGAGGATGTGGCTCATTTCAAGCTGTTCTAATGCGTATAAGTATTGGTTGGCACCGTAACGAACCCCCTCTTTCTCAATCGCAGAGAACACTTCTTGGTGATAGGTTTTGCCAAAACTATTATTTGCAGCTTGGAAGCGGAAAGTTACTAGGTCATTGATGATTGCTTCTTCGACCAACATGCGCCATTGCTGTTTACCCATTACAGCGCCATGGTCGTCAGCAGTTACGTAACCGTAAGCGAGCTCACGGTTAGCTTTCGCGCTAGACAGTGCGTTATCGACCAAAGACATGATTTCAGTACTGGTTTTACGTTTCTTGCTGTATGTCACACCGAGAGCTATGTGTGGATTTGCCATACCTGTTGGATCTGAACCTAGATTTTGAATGCAGTTTACGATGCTGCTCGCGACGAGTTTCAGTTCATTTTCATCAATGTTCGGCATAATGAAGCCAAACTCATCACTAGAAATACGAGCGATAGTAATATCTGGAGATGAAATAGAAGCCTGTAGCTGTTCAGCTAATTGGTGAACTAAGGCATCGCCTTCTTGATAGCCTTTGTCATCATATTCTTCACTAATAAATTCGGCTTTTAGCACCGCCAGACCACCTAAACTAGACTCTTCTAACCACTGAGTTAGTTGAGACATGTAGTAAGCACGGTTACCTAACTGAGATACAGGATCGATATACGCGCGTTCACGAAGTCGTTGCGCTTCTTGTGCTTGGCTCTTAAATGCAAGTTCAACTTGAGTCGACATGTGGTTAATACCGTCGACGACTAAGATGAGGTCTTTTGTTTTAGGGCGAACCAGAGGCTCACCGAACTGATTTTTGGCGATTTGATCCATTTTTTTTATGATTAATGACAGCGGACGTAGTGCTCGTTGGAGTATCCATGAAATCGAGATCAAACCCAGTAAGAAAATCGCTCCAAAGAAGGTCACTAGCCGTGTAAATGCCTCCCAAAGCTGAGTATAGGCTGGGCCTGGGTGGCTCACTATCTCAACTTCAGCAAGTTGCATCCAACCACTGGTAATCACGCGGCGATCATGAATCGGTTTAAACAAATTCAGGTTGGTAAACCATTGTGGGACACCACTTGGTTTCACAGGGTATGAACGAAGAATATCATCTCCTGTGTCTAAAAAAATCAATCGTACGACAGAGTAAGAACTACCATCAAACAGTGCGTTGATAACAGACTCTACAGCCACTTGATCCTTTTCTTCGAGGTAAGGGGCGAGCGCCAGTCCAACAGTATTAATGGTATTATTTACTTCAGAGCGTTGCTGCTCTTCTAAGTAGTCACGGGTGGTATTGAATTCGATCATAAAAACTGAGGTCATCAGTAATATGAAAACCGCAACCATTCCGACCACAAGCTGTTTATATAAAGTCATTGTACCTACTCATCGTAATTGATAATGGGTTTGTTTAATTTTAGAGAGCGCTCACGCGAACGTAAGTCGTTCCATAAGCTCAATCTTGAAGATTTTCCTGATAACTTGCCGCTGCCTGCCGCCGACTTGATTAACCATAGGTTTTTACCATTGAAGCTGTATATCGGTCGTAGATCTCTGCGCTTGGAGCCGCGTTTTATTTCAGGGTTTAAGTTGTCTAAAATTAGTGGTTCTGCACTGGGTGTAGAGTAGTAAGCCAACACCATATGGAATTGGTTTAACTCAAGTGCTTTTACATACACTAATCGTAATTTCTTATCTGGGACGCCGAGTTCAAGTAAAGAGAAGTATTTTGCGATAGTGAAATCTTCACAGTCACCCGCGTTACTGCCCAAAAATTCCAGCGGTGTCGCCCAGTAGTCATTCTTTCCCCAAAGTATACTGTCATCGACAAAGTACATTTGGTTGAAGAACCGATTTACCGAATCGAGTTTCTCTTTTTCACTTAACCCTGCGTACGACGTCATATTTGAGCGCCATGTCGACACTCGCTTCCCTGCTCTTTCTCCGTAGGTTACAGAGACTGCGTCGATCCACCTTTGGTCACTCTTGTTCAGTGCCCCGGAAGTAAAAGAGGTAAGGAACAGTAGCAATAACGAAAACCGAGACTTCATTGCTGCTGCTCTTGTTTTTTCACTGCTCGTAGGAAGACGTTATCAAGCATTAACCGTCCTTACTCTTTTAGTGCATTGTTTTGAGCACTCAAAATTGGCTTCAACATATATTCAAGCACGGTTCTTTTGCCGGTGATGATATCGACAGAAGCGGTCATACCAGGAATGATAGGCAGCTCTTCATTAGCCCCAAAGCTGTACTTCTCGGTACGAACACGCACGATGTAAAAACTATTGCCTTCTTCATCTTGAGTGGTGTCAGCACTGATGTGTTCTAACACACCCACTAAACCACCATATTTAGTAAAGTCATAGGCACTGAATTTAACCACAGCGCTCAATTCTGGACGGAGGAATGCGATATCTTGTGGAGCAATTTTCGCCTCAACTAATAGGGAATCTTCAGTTGGTACAATCTCAACAATGTCCATACCCGGCTGGATAACACCGCCTACGGTATTAATACCAAGCGTTTTGACGGTTCCTGTTACTGGAGAAACTACTACAGTTCGATTAACTCTGTCTTCAAGGCCAACCGCTGATTCCGTCATTGCAGAGAGCTTATCTTGTGCTTGGTTTAGCTTCTCTTGTTGTTCTGATCGGAAGTTCAATGCAGCATCGATACGACTGAGCATCGCTTCTTTGATTGCTGAACGTAGAAGAGGGATTTTGAGTTCGCTAGAGGTCATTTCTCGGCGAGTGTCGTTAACTTGTCTTTGCAGCTTGAGCAGTTCAATTTTTGGCACCACCCCTTCATCAGCAAGAGGCTTGGTAATATCCAGCTCTTGGCGGGCAAAGTTGTAACTCTGTCTTAAATTCTGAACACGCGCTTTTATTTCAACTAGGTCTTGTTGCTTCTGTCCAACCTGTTGATCAAAAACGGAAAGTTGGTTCTTCAGGTTATTCAGATCTTGACGATATTCTGCTTTTTGGCGATTAACCAATTTGGGGTGAAGGTCGTAGAATAGTGGTGGGAAGGCGAGTTTACCATAATCGAGTAAGACACTTTTTTTCCACTCTTTTACTGAGAATTCTTCATTGATAACCACACTGGTCAGTGAGGCGGACAGCATGAGTACATTAGCCGTTAAGTTCGCAACTTGTTGCTCACGTTCACGAAAGTCAGAGCGGAATCGAGTGTCATCTATTAATAGTAATTGTTGCCCTTTTTGAACTCGTTGCCCTTCTTTGACTAAAATTTCTTTAACCAAACCACCTTCAAGGTTTTGCACCACCTGAATCTGAGAGGAAGGGATCACCTTGCCTTGGCCAACAGTCACTTTGTCGATTTCAGCCCAAGCAGACCAACCAATAGCAGCGACAAAAAACAGAACGATAACCCACAACATAATACGCGCACTGGTGGGCGTATTGAGGAGCAGTGCCGCTGTTTTGTCATCGACATACTCAAGTTCGGTCTCATTCAATTTGCTGAAATTTTTCTGACTCATAACAGTCCTTGTTCGCTAAATAAAAGTGCAAGCTTTGTGAGTGTATTCTTACTTTTGATAAATGTTAAGGCTTTGCTCCTTTAAATCTTTGAATTTATATATTTTTTAACTCTTATTGTTTTTTGAAATCTGTTTTATCAAGTTGGTGCTTTCTCAGCTTGTCATAAAGCGTTTTTCGCGATACTTGCAGCTCTTGCTGTACCTCTTTTAAGCGCCCTTGATGACGATGTAGTGCCTCTATCAAGAGGATTTGCTCAAAGCTATCGGTTCGTTGGCTTAATGACAGTTGTTGCTCTTCAGTCTTTAGATCGATGTGGTCTTTGTCGCTTTGCTCTTGATTATGATTAGGCTCTGATTCAAGCGATGCCAGCTTGGGTTTAGTCAACACTCTGAGCTCTGCATGTTGGCGAAGCTGTCGAATATTTTCACTCCAGTGAGTGGCGATCAATCGTTGAACCTCTTTTTCTGTAATCACCGGAGGGGGTAACTGATATCGACTTGCCGCACCACGAGCAAAATGTTTAAACAAAGAACCAATATCTTCTGTTCGTTGCGCTAGCGGTAGCAAATCAAATCGACGGAACTCACTTACCATTGTAGTAGGAAGTATTGTGGTTGCTAAAATGATACAAGTTGCACTGGTCTTGCATGAGTTTTCACGAAGTAGAGTGGGTTTTAGGTTCGCTAGCCACTGCCATTGGTCTTGAGTTAATGCTTCTGTTTCATGGATATAAAGTGTCCCACCCTGATGTTTCAAGAACAGTTGCAAAACAAACTGATGGAATGTCGCTTCGTCACTGCGTGGCAAATTAAACGCAGCAACAGGGCAAAGCTCTGCGGCTTGATGGCTGTGAAGATCGTGCGTGTACTGCGCCGTGACCCTTTTACCCGTTCCTAAATCGCCGACGAACAGTAGAAGTGGGTTAGTTTTGGTATCTAGAGAGATCAGTTCTCGGCGTAATGTCTGCATTGATGGCGATTGACCAATCAACTTTGGACCCACCTGATTCTGTACCGCCAACTCTTTACGTAATAGATTATTCTCTTCAACCAGTGCCAGCTTATCCGATGCTTTTTTTACTGCGGTCAGCAGGGCATCGACCACAAACGGTTTTTCCAAAAAATCATAAGCGCCAGCTTTCATTGCGGATACGGCTGTTTGCACATCCCCATGGCCTGTCTGTACGATGACCTGAAAATGAGGGTTTTGATTCAGCAGCTTTTGTGTCAATTGAATACCATCCATCACTGGCATGTGAATATCGGTAATGACAATCCCAGCTTGCGTCACATCTATTCTCTTTAGTGCCTCAATGGCATTGGGGAAGCAGGTAATATCGATGCCTTCAATGAGCATGGCTTGTTCTACGGAGTCTCGAATGGCGGGTTCATCATCGACAAAATAGAGTTTAGGCAGAGGGTGCAAAAGTCGAATCCTTAACAGTATGTGAGGTTAGCTATGTGTGAAATTAGCAGTATGTAAAATTCATTTTCTAATCAACGATAACAACGGCACGTTAGCCCTTATCGTTATATAACGGGATGTTTAGCGAGAATACCATGCCTGAAGGCTCTAATCGGTTGGCGCTGATCGTGCCGTGATAAGCTTCAATAATCCGTTTCGATATTGAAAGCCCTAGCCCTAAGCCTTCCGGTTTAGTGGTAAAAAATGGGTTGAACAGCTGTTCTAGCTTATCGTCCGGCATGCCAATTCCGTTGTCCCAAATGATCAGCTGACAAGAGTTATGATGCAGTTGCCATTCGATGCCTATCTGTGGGCTGGCCGGTTGGTCAACGTTTTCCAGGTTTTGTTGCTCCTGCAAGATTTTCTGTTCAAGAACTTGTTGTTGAAGCGCTTGGGTCGCGTTGTGAATTAGATTCACCAGTACTTGCTCAAGTTCGGTTGGATGAATGGCAATATTAATGTGATTTGGCACTGTGCTTAACCTTAGCGTGATGCCTTGTTTGATCATTAGCGCACTAAGAATACTGGTCGCGTTGTTGATCGATTGATGCAGGTTTGCGACGTGATGTTCTTGCTTGGTGACCTTACGAGTGAAGACTTTAAGACGCGCGATGATGTCGGTAATTGAGGTATTCAAAGCAATCATCTTATCGAGATTGCTTTTGACCAAATCTGTCCGTTCCATTTCTAGCAGCTTTAAGCTGTTCTCACTGTAGGTTCGAAGCGCTGCAAGCGGTTGGTTGATTTCGTGGTTAATGCTGGCTGACAGCTCTCCGAGTACCGCTAATTTTGCTGTTTGGGTCAGCTCTTGTTCTGTCTGCTTCAGCTTTAACTGCGATGCTTGGTATTGAAAAATGGTTTGCTGAAGTTGTTGATTGGATTTCTTCAAATAGTGAGTACGTTTATCAACGGTTTGTTCTAGGTTTTGGTTGAGCCGGGTTAGCGCCACTTTCGCGACGTAAGTCTGTCGCCACGACCACGCGATGAGCATCACCAAGCTGTAAATCACCACGAAGATGACATCGATCTGCAGCACTTTAATAAGTTCTGCTTCGGCCTTTTTTAATGCGACAACTTGGCACTGATTGTTACTGAAGGTTGCGGGGTAAAGATTGAACGGCCCAAGTTTAAACAATCGGTTTGCCGTGAGTTCTCTTTGTACTCGATTTGGTTGAATGTTGTTGGGCTGATTGGCGTCGTTAACTTGTTGTTGATAGTTGGAAGAGCGAAAAGCTTCTATGATCGAAATTTCGCTTTGACCGTATTGGCGCTGCAGGGCGATATCGGTTTGTTGCTTCTGGCTTAATGGCAACAACGAGTGATAAAGCCACTGAGTTTGGCTGGAGAGAAAAACCACTTGGTTAGAGTCGAGTACCACAATCTCAAAATCATCGCTGGTTAGGATGTTTTCAAGGTTCTCTAGACTCACTTTAACGGTGATAACCCCAACAATGTCATTCTCTATATACAGGGGCGAAGACAAAAAGTAACCGCGTACGTTGGAGCGAGCACCCAGTGCGACATAGTGTGTGCTGTTACCTTCAATCGCGGACGCAAAATAAGGACGAAACGAGAAGTTCTCACCCACGAAAGTACCGAGCTTCTGGTAATTACTGGAAGCGACCACAGTACCGCTTGGGTCATGAATATAGATGGTGTCAGCTTGGCTTTGATTAGACCATTCAAATAGCAATTGATTGAGCTGCGCCGCGGAAATCTTGTCTGTTTGTGGTGATGAGTCAAAATAAGAGAGCAGACGTGGGTCATGGCTGAGCAAATCAGGGATCTGTTTGAATTTATCCAGTTCAGAGTCGATTTGTAGGTTCGCTTTATTGGCTGCTTCGTTGAGCTTTTGAGTGACCACTTTTTCTTGAAATTGTACTGCCAAAAAATGAGTTGCGCTCAGCCCAATAGCCCCCAATAACAATGAGAATAAAACGAAGGGAGTCATTATGTTAAGCAGTATCTTAGTCACTAGGATCTCAGCATGTCATCGGTTTGTATAAAGATTATCAATATGATGGATAGAGTACCGAGATCTTGTTAACACAGAGCACCTTCTGTGAGACAAAACCATGGCTTAGACTTGTGTTTCAAAGGATTACAGCGCAAAATCAAAAAAAATTGAAAGGAGCAACCAAATGGAACTGACCGATATTCGTCGCGAATACGCTAAGGGTGGATTGAGACGTAAAGACTTAGCCGCAGACCCGATTGAGCAATTCAATCTATGGCTAGAGCAAGCTATTGAAGCTAAGTTGACGGACCCTACTGCCATGACAGTTGCTACGGTTGATGAAAATGGTCAGCCATTCCAGCGAATTGTTCTGCTAAAGAATGTTGATAAAGACGGCTTCGTTTTTTACACCAACTTAGGTAGCCGTAAAGCGCATCAGCTAGAGCACAATAGCAAAATCAGTTTGCATTTCCCTTGGCACCCTCTTGAGCGACAAGTTCATATTACGGGCACGGCTGAAAAACTGACAGCAATGGAAAATATGAAGTACTTCTCGTCACGACCAAAAGAGAGCCAATTGGCCGCAATTGCAAGTAAGCAAAGTAGCCGTATCTCTGCTCGTGGGATTTTAGAAGGTAAATATCTAGAGCTTAAACAGAAGTTCGCGAAAGGAGAGATTCCTGTGCCTTCTTTCTGGGGTGGCTTCCGTGTGCGTGTGGATAGCATTGAGTTTTGGCAAGGTGGAGAGCACCGCTTGCATGATCGCTTCTTGTTCTCACGCCAAGATAGCCGTTGGGATATCGACCGCCTAGCGCCTTAATTTGCTTAACTGCTTAACTGATCCAAAAATACCGTTGATTAGACTTATCAACGGTATTTTTTTGTCTGCATCTCATCAAACCAATATCTAGTCACTGTGCAGAACAACGGAGATCTGCTTTTTAAGCAGGGTTTCTGGGATCATAGAGCCTAGCCCCGAGTCCAACGCATACTCAATCAACCGGCTTTTACTGCGCGCATCAAATTTCTGTTTCAACCTGGCGACATGCCCTTCGACTGTTTTGATTGAAATGTTCAACGTAGACGCGATGTACTGTGGTTTCTTGCCGAATAGCAGCAAGAACAGCACTTCTGATTCTCGCGAAGTCAGTCGCTTTTTGAGCTTTGATATGCGTGGCTTTGATCCTGCAATGGACACTTGATTGTCTTTTTCGCAAGTTGCCTGACACACCCAATGGCCTACTTCTAAGATGGCGGTGTCGGTGAGTTCTTGACCATAAAAAATGGTGCCTTGAACTTCGCCATTCCCATCAAGCCAAGGGGTTTTAGTAAAAATATGGGCGTGCCAGCGTCCGTCTGGATAAGGGTGAATATCGAGGATTTTAAGAGTACTGCGTGTATCCATTACATGTTTGTCTTGAGCCCTGAAATCCTGCGCGCATTCGGTTGTTTGACTAGGCATATCGAAATCGGTTAAGCCCGTACAAGTTTCGTTGGGTTTTAAGCCAATTAATTGGTTGTAAGCAAGGTTGGCATACACGAAGACAGAGTCAGTATCTTTGCACCCCCAGCAACCTGGAAGTTGTTCAAATAAAGAACGATGTATGGAGTTGAGGGGATTCGGCAAGGTTTTATCTCGTAAGAGGAAGTATTGCAATGATATCAGTTTCTTATAGAGCTGCAATGACAATTAGAAGTCGAGTTATGCATCAAAAATGGAGTGTGATTAATGGTTGAACGGTATGTTGTTTAAGTGTGCCTTTATTGATCAATAGCTAAGCAAAAAGGATGAGAAAAAAGCAAAAAAAAACCAGCCTGAAGAAGGGCTGGCCAAAGACAAGATATACCTTGTCGACACGTAGAAGATTTCCAGTTTAATTTACGAGGGTCATGTAAATTAAGCTGAGGTATCAGATAGATACCCAGAGTGACTTACTACTCTATCGACGAATTTACTCCTAGGCGAGATCGAATATAAGGAGGGAATTCCCCTATAAACACTGACTCAACCTGATACTAGGAGAATCTAAGGTAAATATTTGAGGGCTTTGAGGAATACCAAGAGCTTATAGCTCTCGTAATACTCGGAATCCTAAGTAGTTAGCGGCAGTAGAAGGCGAAACGTACAGTTCAGCAAACACTTTTGCCTCTTCAGGAGAGAAGCTCCACGCGCCCCCCTTAGCGATGCCTTTTTGGGTTGCAGTCCATTCCCAAACGTTACCTACCATG
>NZ_JBFRVX010000630.1:0-406 GCF_041475345.1 Vibrio sp. 10N.222.48.A3
ACGGGCAAAGAAACTCAAGAAACAGGGTGTAGGCAACGGACGAATTTCTGATTTCAAAGTGGATGGGCTGGCCTTATTTAAACGTGAGTTTGAAGTGCAGCACATGCTGATTGACGGCACCACAGGGGCCGGTAAATCCGTCATGCTGCGGAAACTGCTGCGCTGGATACGCAAACGTGGGGATAAAGCGATTATTTATGATAAAGGCTGCACCTTTACCAGTAAGTTCTTTGACCCTAGCCAAGACACCTTACTCAACCCCTTCGATGAACGCTGCGCCAATTGGGATGTCTGGTGCGATGCAAAAGAAGCCCCTGACTTTGAAAATATCGCCAGCGCCCTTATCCCGCAGCATGGCGAAGGTGACCCATTCTGGGTCGACTCCGCCCGGACTATCTTTTCAAGT
>NZ_JBFRVX010000631.1:0-1580 GCF_041475345.1 Vibrio sp. 10N.222.48.A3
ACGGGCAAAGAAACTCAAAAGACAGGGTGTAGGCAACGGACGGATTTCTGATTTCAAAGTGGATGGGCTGGCCTTGTTTAAGCGTGAGTTTGAAGTTCAGCATATGCTCATCGACGGCACCACAGGGGCAGGTAAATCCGTCATGCTTCGTAAACTCCTGCGCTGGATACGTAAACGTGGGGATAAAGCCATTATTTATGATAAAGGCTGCACCTTTACCAGTAAGTTCTTTGACCCTAGCCAAGATACCTTACTCAACCCCTTCGATGAACGCTGCGCCAATTGGGATGTCTGGTGTGATGCTAAGGATGCCCCTGATTTTGAAAACATTGCGAACGCGCTTATCCCGCAACATGGTGAAGGTGATCCGTTCTGGGTTGATTCCGCACGGACTATCTTTTCAAGTGCGGCGTATCGCATGAGCCAAGATGACAAGCCCTGCTCGACCGCAAGGCTGCTTAGCCTGATACTCACGTCTGAACTTGAAACCCTGGGTAATTTCCTGCAAGGCACAGAGTCTGCTTCCCTGGTCTCTAAAGACATCAAAAAGACGGCCATCTCCATTAAGTCGGTGCTCGCCACCTACATTAAGAGCCTACGCTTTTTAGATGGCTTGGATGATAAAGACGCGAAAGGAGAGCCCAAACGCAAACCGTTTTCCATCACCGATTGGGTACAAGATGATAAACAAAAAGGCTTTTTGTTCTTATCGAGTAACGCGCAGCAACACGCTTCACTGCGTCCTTTAATTTCAACTTGGCTTGCCATTGCCTCTAACGCTATTTTGGGACTCAAAGCCGATGAAGACCGCCGTATCTGGGTGATTATGGATGAGATGCCTAGTCTGCATAAACTGCCTGAGCTGGATAACATCATTTCAGAAGTGCGTAAGTTTGGGGGCTGTTATGTGATTGGTCTCCAGTCTTATGCGCAGCTCGTGAAAACCTACGGAAAAAATACCGCGGACGTTATTTTTGATTTACTCAACTCTCGCTTTTACTTTCGCGCCCCCTCAGCGCAGATGGCGCAAATCTCATCCAAAGATTTGGGTGAGCAAGAGGTGGACGTCTCAAGAGAGAACATTTCTTACGGTGCAAATGCGTTGCGTGATGGGGTATCGATTGGTCACCAAACCGTCACCCGCCCTGTTGTCTCTAGCAGTGAAATCCAAGCCATGGATGATTTACAATGTTACCTTCGCGTACCAGGAAGCAGCTTTATCACTCAATTAGAGTTGCACTTTGATAAGATGCGAGATGTGACACCAGCCTTTATCAAACGTGAACACACCCTATCTCCAGCGATGATTAAAGCATACCAAGAAGCCGTTTACTGTGAGTGTGTTGCTCCAGGGCTTTTCCTTAGTGAAGAAGAGCGTAATGCTCTCTCAACCCGCCAATCAGAGCAATTTGACACTGCAGAAGAGATGAAGCTCGAGACAGCCCAAATCAAAGAAGCCACGCAAAGCAAAACAGTCAAAAATCTTGTCAATGATGATGCAGAAAATCTCAAATCAGACGGTCACTATCAAAAGCGCGCTCAACAAGATCTCGAAGAGTCGGCGATATCTCAAGATATCG
>NZ_JBFRVX010000632.1:0-829 GCF_041475345.1 Vibrio sp. 10N.222.48.A3
AGCAAACAGTCAAGCGTCTGTGCCACCTCTGATAAGCTGATGTTCTACATCCGTTAAGACTCGAGTATGGCGAAAAAAAAAAGGAACGCCAATCTAGGCGCCTCGCCAAACCAGTACTTTCATGGACGGAGGTTAAACTGATCACCAGCCGACGACATCGTATCGAGGGCGCATTAAGCTTCAGGGTGTCGACCATCTCTAGACAACAAGTCTTACCCGAATACGAGCGTATTTGGGAACAAACCATCGTCGAAGAAGCTTACCAACAAGCGATGGGCGAGTTATTAGATCAGGGCGATGTCGTGTTAAGAGTAGAAGACTCAATGGGCTTCTCATTCATTATGGGTATTTTCTTTTGGGAACACCTTTCTACAAACAGCCGCAATGAACAGTGGGATTTCACTTCCATGACTCTGCCCAGTGGGTGACTCAATCTTGTCGTGGCGTTCAACCAGTTGGCGCTGCTCATCACGCCAGTAGGTAAAACTTAGCCATTCTTTGGGTTTAAATTCGCGTCTTTCTGGTGTGAGTCAGATAGCTCCAAATATCGATGGCGCGTCGGGACTTGATGAATCCGATTCATGCTTAAACAGTGTCCCCCGTCGTAGTCACAATATTTTCAATTTCAGAACTGACTTTGATTCTAGTGTTGGGATTAACTTAACCAAGAAGTTTTGGTTGGTGAGGAGCCTAATAACTTGATTCATACGGATAGTGATCTCGCGGCTGGTGTCACTTTCTTTAGGATTTTTAGTGTCTTGACATCATCGACTGGTAACGGGGGAATAACTTTAAGTGTTGATAGAAAAAGTGTATTACATATGTAATA
>NZ_JBFRVX010000633.1:0-3755 GCF_041475345.1 Vibrio sp. 10N.222.48.A3
ATGGAAGCGACTTTTTACTATTGATTAATGATATCAGTTACTTAGGTTGAGCATCGATACATTGGCCATGAATGTCTGTCACACTTGGGTTCATTAAGTGTAGATACAACGGGATGATGTCGAGTGGCGTTTTTAGCTTGTTCGCATCTTCACCTGGGTACGCTTTTGCACGCATGCGTGTTTGAGTACCGCCTGGGTTAATCGCATTAACACGGATATCGGTACCTTCAAGCTCATCGGCTAAGATCTGCATCATGCCTTCTGTAGCAAACTTTGAAATCGCGTAAGTGCCCCAGAACGCACGACCAGAGTGACCAACCGTTGAAGAGGTAAAGACAATACGACCCGCTTCCGCTTTCTTAATGACAGGCAGTAATGCTTGAGTCATTAGAAATTCAGCTTTAACGTTGATTTGCATGACGCCATCAAACGTTTCTTCATCGATTTGATCGAATGGACTTAACGTGCCAAGCACACCTGCGTTATGCAGTAGACCATCTAAACGACCGAACTGTGATTCAATGGTTTCAGCCATGTCGATGTAGTTCTGTTTTGTCGCGCCTTTTAAATCCAATGGGATAATCGCAGGCTGTGGGTAACCAGCGCTTTCGATTTCGTCGTAAATTAATTCAAGGTTTTTGACATTGCGGCCTAACAGAATAACAGTTGCACCATGTTGAGCGAAACTTAGCGCGGCTTGGCGACCAATGCCAGCACCGGCACCTGTAACCAAAATTACTTTATCTTTGAGGGCATCTGTAGAGATTGGGTAATCCACTGTGCTTATCCTTCTTTCTTTTATTATGTTCGTCATTCCATTGATGTTTAATCACACAGATAACCGCAGGAATGATGAGAAATTCTTGGTAATCGTGACAAGATGGTTACAATACACTAATTCATACAATAGGGGATATGACATTGGAATTTTTGTTGGACTACGGCTTGTTTTTAGCCAAGATTGCGACCGTTGTAATCGCCATCATTGCAATTTTAGTGATAGCTAAATCTGTGGGTGGAAAATCAAGCGCAATTAAAGGTGAGCTGGAAATCACGAACCTATCTGAGCATCACAAACAAACGATTGAACAACTAGAGCACCATTTGCATGATGATGCTTTCATCAAAGCACGTGATAAAGCAGAAAAGAAAGCGGAAAAAGAAAAAGTAAAATCACGTGGCAAAGAAGTGAAGAAAGCAGCGAAAGAGGGTGAGCTTGATAGCAAGCGTGAACCACACCTATTCGTTCTTGATTTTAATGGCAGCATTGATGCGAAAGAAGTGGCTTCATTACGTGAAGAGGTAACGGCGGTTCTGGCTGTTGCTCGTGAAGGTGATGAAGTATTGCTTAAGCTTGAGTCTGGCGGTGGTATGGTTCACGGCTATGGTCTGGCGTCTTCTCAACTTGACCGTATCAAAGCGGCAGGTCTGCCTCTGACTATCTCGGTAGATAAAGTCGCAGCAAGTGGCGGTTACATGATGGCATGTATCGCAGACAAAATCGTATCTGCACCGTTTGCTATTGTTGGTTCTATTGGTGTTATCGCTCAACTGCCAAACTTCAACAAACTGCTTAAAAAGCACGACATTGAATTCGAACAGCTAACGGCAGGTGAGTACAAACGCACGCTTACTATGTTTGGTGAGAACAGTGATAAAGCACGCGAGAAGTTTAAAGAAGAGCTAGAGGAAACTCATGGTTTGTTTAAAGATTTCATCCGTGACCACCGACCTGCGCTAGATCTTGAAAAAGTAGCAACGGGTGAGCACTGGTTTGGTACACAAGCGCATGAACTTGGGCTGGTGGATGAGATTAGCACTTCTGATGATTTAGTCGTAGCGGCATGTAAGGACAAAACAGTTCTAGCGATTCACTACGTACAGAAGAAAAAGCTTTCAGACAAACTAGCGGGCGTGGCAGGTAAATCTGCAGACAGCGTGCTGATGAAGCTGATTGAACGTGGTCAAAAGCCGATTGTTTAAGCTTATTTAGTTTTAGCTCTAGTATCTAGTATCTAGTATCTAGGTTTAGTGCCTTGCGTCTATTGAAGACGTTTGAGCCTTAAAAAGAAAGCGCATAAGTCATAAGACTTATGCGCTTTTTTATTGCTCCACTTCCGAGCGGGTGACCACTATGTTGTAGGGGGAGCGGAGTTTTATACCAAGCACTGACTTACTGTGATTGATATTAAATCTTGGCTCCATAGTCATTGCGTTTTGGACAAGTGGTCAGAATCTCTCGATGACCTGTGTCTTTGAGCTCTTCCAGAATCACATCAAAGCCCCATAAGCGATAGAGATGTTTCATCACTTCGTCGTAGCCTTTATCAAGCGGGATACGGCCGTGAGGTACATATTGCAGTGTCATCGAGCGGTCACCGCGAACATCGACATTAAACACCTGAATATTCGGCTCAAGGTTGCTTAGATTGTACTGCGCCGCAAGCTTTTCACGAATTAAGCGATAGCCCGGATCGTCGTGAATAGCGCTTATCTCAATGGTGTTTTTGCGGTCGTCGTCGAGAACAGAGAACAACTTAAAGTCTCGAATGATTTTTGGTGAAAGGTATTGGCTGATAAAGCTTTCATCTTTGAAATTGTGCATGGCAAAGTGCACCGCCTCTAACCAATCACTTCCGGCTAACTCAGGGAACCATTCTTTGTCTTCATCGGTTGGTTCTTCACAGATACGTCGAATGTCTCTAAACATTGCAAAGCCAAGCGCATAAGGGTTTATCCCACTGAAATAAGGGCTGTTGTAGGCGGGTTGTGCGACCACGCTGGTGTGGCTGTGTAGGAATTCTAAGATAAACTTATCACTCACCAAGCCTTCGTCGTAAAGATGGTTAAGAATGGTGTAATGCCAGAAGGTTGCCCAGCCTTCGTTCATTACTTGAGTTTGTTTCTGAGGATAGAAGTATTGACTTACCTTGCGAACAATACGAACACACTCTCGTTGCCAAGGTTCAAGCAGTGGGGCGTTCTTTTCAATAAAGTAGAGAATGTTTTCTTGAGGCTCACTAGGGAAACGTATCTTGGTTTCTTCTTCCTTGCTTTTATTTTGGGGAACGGTCCTCCACAGCTCATTCACTTGAGATTGCAGGTAAGCTTCACGTTCTTCTTGTCTTGCGGTTTCTTCCGCAATGGAAATCTTCTCTGGGCGTTTGTATCTGTCTACGCCGTAGTTCATGAGAGCATGACAAGAATCGAGAAGTTTCTCGACTTCAGCCACACCATACTTTTCTTCGCAATCGGTAATGTATTTTTTCGCGAACAATAGATAGTCGATAATCGAGCTTGCATCAGTCCAAGTTTGGAACAGGTAATTACCCTTAAAGAACGAGTTATGGCCGTAACAGGCATGCGCCATTACCAACGCTTGCATCGTGACCGTGTTCTCTTCCATTAAGTAAGCGATACACGGATCTGAGTTGATCACGATTTCGTACGCTAAGCCCATTTGGCCGTGTTTGTAGTTTTGCTCTGTTTGGATGAACTTCTTACCAAAAGACCAGTGGTTGTAGTTGATGGGCATACCAATGCTGGAGTAAGCATCCATCATCTGCTCAGAGGTAATCACTTCAATCTGGTTCGGGTAAGTGTCTAAACGGTAATGCTGCGCCACACGCTTAATTTCTACGTGATATTGTTCCAAGAGGTTGAACGTCCAATCTGGACCATCAGGCAGCATCTTGTTGTTTTTCTTCTGTGCAGATTTGTCTTTCTCTGCAACGTTTGATTTCGCTGTCATGGCA
>NZ_JBFRVX010000634.1:0-3582 GCF_041475345.1 Vibrio sp. 10N.222.48.A3
GCGCTGAGGTAACTCTGTCGATTCCTTCTCCATCACTACTTTGTAAGCAACTTGGCCGATAGCAAAGCACAGGTTTGCACCTTGGACTACGAGGAAACCGACTAAAAAGTTTTCGTTGATACCCGCGAATTTAATGAATACAGCGCCCAATACAGCAATCGCCGCTGTCACTAAATACCACGGAGAGAATTGTCCTTTGAGGAAGTCATAAATAAGCGTGACGTAAATTGGGGTAAAAACGGTAAACAGAAGGACTTCAGGAACGGATAGCAGCAAGAAAGACTGGTAATAGAAGCAGTACATCAGCCCAAGCTGGATACCACCAATCGCCATCAACTTAGCGATCAGCTTACGCGAGATACCTCGAAACTTCAGGAAAGGAAGAAATACAATGCCAGCAAGGGCAACACGCATTAATACAGAGAACCAAGAATCAACCTGACCAGCAAGGTAAACGCCGATCAGGCTAAAAGAGAAGGCCCATAAGAGGGTAACACTAGCTAAATAGCTCATATAAAAACTTCGTTAATAAGATATGAGCTGTATGTTACCTAACCTTAATTCATTAGTCTTCTGAATCTCTTAGAGGCACGACCAGCATATCAACCGGCGAGGCATTGATCAGTTGTCGTGTTGAAGAGAGCAATTTGCTCCAGAAGTCTTGATGGTGCCCACAAACCACTAAATCAACATTGAATTCATTGATGGTGTCACACAGTTCATGACTCAGGTCGCCGCTGCCCACTAAGGTGTGGGTAATAGGGTATTGAGCGTGTTCTGCAAAATTTTGTAGCTGAACTCGAGATGCTTCCATCGCGTTGTGCTGGGTTTCTGCCATGTTGATATCAATAAGGCCGGTATAGAGCTCTGCATAATTAATATCGATATGGATAAAAGAGACTTTGGCTTCCAATGGCTTAGCCAATGCTACCGCTTTATCCACAAGTAATTTGCTGTCATCTGATAAATCGACTGCGACCAAAATATGTTTGTAACTCATATCGCTACCTCTTCTATTCATTGCCTAACTAAAGACTAGCACTATGCAATGCCTTTTTTTGCTGAAGTGATCTCATATCCACTGTCTTGCGTAATGTTTGCTCGAAATATTGGTTAACTAATGGCCTGCGAGATATTCATAAAATAGTGATATAGTAGAGAAAACTGAAGATGTAATTAGGAGTCTTAAATGCTATCAAAAACTATGGTAGAGCAACTGAACGATCAAATTAATCTAGAATTTTTCTCATCCAACCTATACTTACAAATGAGTGCTTGGTGTGAAGATAAAGGATTTGAAGGTGCAGCAGAGTTTCTGCGTGTTCATGCAGTCGAAGAAATGGAACACATGCAGCGTCTTTTTACTTACGTAAGTGAGACAGGTGCAATGCCAATTTTAGGTGCGATTGAAGCGCCAAAACATGAATTTGATAGCCTTGGGGCTGTGTTCCGTGAAACTTACGAACATGAGCAAATGATTACTCAAAAGATCAACAAACTGGCTCACGTTGCTTTCAGCACACAAGATTACTCAACCTTTAACTTCCTGCAATGGTACGTTGCAGAGCAACACGAAGAAGAGAAGTTGTTTAAAGGTGTATTGGATAAGCTAGAGCTTGTTGGTGAAGACGGTAAAGCATTGTTCTTTATTGATAAAGACTTAGCGCAATTGGCAAAAGATGGTTCATCTTCAATTATGGAAGCTCCTGCCGTATAGGTAGTACGAGAAAGACACTGATTATCTTTTTCTTTTGAGTTTTCTTATGAAGATGTAAGGAGGAAAGGATGATCAGCGGCGACACTATTCTATTTGCACTAATGGTTGTGACTTGTGTGAACTGGGCGCGTTACTTTACTGCGCTAAGAACACTCATTTATATTATGCGAGAAGCACACCCTCTACTATATCAACAAGTAGATGGAGGTGGTTTCTTCACAACCCATGGCAATATGACCAAACAGGTTCGCCTGTTTAGTTACATCAAAAGCAAAGAGTATCACCACCATCACGACGAAGTTTTTACGTCGAAGTGCGATCGTGTAAGGCAGTTATTCATACTCTCTTCTGCTCTGTTAGGTGTAACGTTGCTGTCTTCTTTCATCGTCTAAGTCATTTAGTACGATTGAAGTAGAGCTTAGGTTTTTGGTGTAAAGCTTCGGTTGTTGGTTCGCTAAGCCAAACCAAACAGTGGCTTGCTTATGTCTGTGAATTGTACAATTGAACATCAATTGCAAAGTTTAAAATTGCCGCTAAAATAGCGAGCAATTAGTAAGGATGTGCTGTTTATGCACATCCTTTTTTATTGATGGCATTTCGAGAACAGGGCGTACTCGGGCTGCACAAGTGAAGAAAAGCAGAACCACATGAGTGAAAAATTTGATGTAATCGTAATTGGTGCGGGCGCCGCTGGCTTAATGTGTGCTGCGGAAGCGGGAAAACGCGGGCGACGAGTGCTGGTGGTTGATCATGCAAAGAAACCAGGCAGAAAAATTTTAATCTCAGGTGGCGGTCGTTGTAACTTTACTAACTATGATGTTTCAGCCAACAACTTCCTATGTAACAACCCTCACTTCGTGAAGTCAGCTTTATCTCAATACACCAACTGGGATTTTATCTCGATGGTGAGCAAGTACGGCATTGAGTTCGAAGAGCGCGATCACGGCCAGTTGTTCTGTGTGAATGACCACACAGCAAAAGACATCGTGAGCATGCTGCTTGACGAGTGTAAGCAAGCGAAAGTTGAACAGCGCTACCGTTGTGATGTTCACTCCATCGAAAAAACAGACGCAGGCTTCAAGATGCACCTCAATACCGACGAAGTTGAGTGTGACTCACTCGTTGTAGCGACAGGCGGTTTGTCTATGCCTAAGCTAGGCGCAACGCCATTTGGCTATAAGATTGCAGAGCAGTTTGGTTTGTCGGTACTGCCAACTACTGCAGGGCTAGTACCATTCACGCTGCATAAAGAAGACAAAGAAGCTTTCGCTGAGCTTTCTGGTATCGCAATTCCTGCTGAGATCACAGCGCAAGACGGCACTTTATTTAAAGAAGCGTTGCTGTTTACGCACCGCGGCTTATCTGGTCCTTCGGTACTGCAAATCTCTTCATTCTGGAAAGCGGGTCAATCGGTTTCTATCAACCTAGTACCTGAAGTAGACGTTGCCGAGTTGCTTGAAAATTCTCGCGAGAAACACCCAAATCAGAGCCTGAAAAATACCTTGGCGAAAGCACTACCAAAGCGTTTTGTAGAAGTGCTGATTGACCGTAAAGAGCTTGAAGACAAGCCGCTTAAACAGTTCAACGAAAAGCAGCTTAGTGGCATCGTTGAGCACCTAGAGAACTGGAAAATTGCACCCAATGGCACGGAAGGTTATCGAACTGCCGAAGTGACTCTAGGCGGAGTGGATACTGATCACCTATCTTCGAAAACCATGGAGTGTAAGAGTGTGTCTGGCCTCTATTTCATCGGTGAAGTAATGGACGTAACGGGTTGGTTAGGGGGCTATAACTTCCAATGGACGTGGTCGTCTGGTTGGGTTGCAGGCCAAAACGTATAGCACAGTGGCGATGGCACTGGCTAA
>NZ_JBFRVX010000635.1:0-307 GCF_041475345.1 Vibrio sp. 10N.222.48.A3
ATCTTCAAAGGATACCTCACCTTAGAAGAAATAATTATTATTAAAAATAAATCTAGCAGAAAATAATGGAAAAACAATGTGAATAAATTTAAATTACAAGTCATAGGTTCAATGGTTCTAATCATCACAATGATTATTTTAATCATCGCATCTTTGAATTTTTGGTCTTTCCACAATGAAAGTATTCGATTAAACAAGGAGATACTTCATGAGAAAAACTCAACAATTAACGGAAAGATGACAGAAAAACTAGAAATTTACAAACACATTTTGTCTTCAATAAAAATAGATGATGATAGTTATAAAA
>NZ_JBFRVX010000636.1:0-5678 GCF_041475345.1 Vibrio sp. 10N.222.48.A3
GGTTGGCTCATTATGAGTCTCCACTAGAAATCACAGAAAGTGATGTCGTGTTTTGAGGCTGCGCTTTTAAAGCTATAGAAAGAAAATCTGAAACAGACTTAGGGAAGCGCAGCTGAAAATTCAGGTTGCTGAGTGGCGGCAACCAGATAGAAATTAGTTTTACGAAGTGCGTTGACTTACGAGAGTAGGGGAGGTGTTTCATGCGCGACGGTGGCATTCAAATGTTGAGGCGATGTCCATTAAAATCCTGTTCAAAGTCTGACTAAACGACAAGTCGGTATCCGCAAAGAAAACGTGTGAATTTGTTTAATGGTTGAGCAGGCTACCCGAGGTGAGTGGCCGATACAATGCTCCCAGAGGCCACTATGATCTGTTCAGACCAGATGATTTTGCTGAACTTTTGTTTTTTGTATTTTTAATGGAATTAACTTATTGATAATTAATGGATATGGGTGGTTTTTTAGTGTTTATACTCTATTTCTTGACTTGGTGGGATCTATGTCAGATTTTTGTAAGTAACATTTAATAGATGCCTGTTCTGTAAGGTGGAGTGTGATCTGTGTTTTAATTTGTTATTATTTTAAAAGTTAGTTTTAAGTCCCTATATGAAGGGTGTTTCCCTCCCGTATTCTCTAGGTTCCACTTAATTTATAGGTGAGTTAAATTTGTTCGATTGGGTTGTTCCAATCGTGTTTTGAAGAGTGATTTATAGAAGTGAGTTCGAGTTAAATGAAAACTCCCGTTGTTGATTTGTGGCTATGTTCTCTGAGTAATTTAAATGACCAGCCAAACAATGTATCGCAGCTCAAAAAGAGACTGACAGCCGATGAGATTGCCAAAGTTGAGCGTTATCGAATGCCCTCATCTCAGATTCAAGCTTTGTATGTACGAAATTATCTGAGAAAGGTGCTGTCTAGCTATTCTGATTTGATGCCTGAAGCGTGGCGCTTTGAATATGGTGAGAAAGGGAAGCCGAGATTAATAGAGAAACAACAAATAGAAACCGGCCTGAATTTCAATATCAGTCATAGCAAAGAACATTTGTTGATTGCAGTTTGCCAGAGAAAAGGGAAGCAAGTTCAATTGGGTGTTGATATTGAACACGCAAGAAGTTCGACCAATATCGACTCGATCATGAAGCACTACTTTTCAGATAAAGAATTGGCGGATTTACTTGAGCTCAGCAAAGAAGAACACAGAGAGCGTTTTTTCGATCTGTGGGCGTTGAAAGAGTCGTACATCAAAGCGACGGGGAAGGGGCTAGCCACATCGTTGCGAAGCTTTTCGTTCGATTTCTCCAATCTGACGGAGCAAACATTGCCAATTCACGCTTCGGATTTTCAACCAAACTTGCAGGATGAAATTAGATTGTATCGCGAAATCAGGCTAGATAGCGGGATTGGGTTGGATTTGGATTCTTATCAACAAGACGATATTTCTACAGATTGGCAATGTTGCTTGGGTCGATTAGATGACCAGTATCGTTTCGCCGTGACTCTTGGTGGGAATTTGCTACCCATGCAGATAGAGATGAGAACCTTTTCGTCGTCTCATCTCCTTTAAGCGAGTTTGGTGAGGTGAGGTAAGATGAGGTTAACTCGTTTCGCCAAGCATCGCTTTTAAGACTTCAGCAGGCACTGGCTGAAGTTGTTTGTCTTTATCTAAACAGACCATTTCGATATCACCAATCACTGCGGGTTTGGTTGCATCTTTACGCCACACTTCTTGTCGCCATAGCGTTTTGTATTTGCCATCGAGTTCAAAAGAGGTGCGGATGTCGCAGATCTCAGCGAACTCAACCCCATCTTGAAAAGTCATGTTGGCTTTATATACCGCAAAACCTAATCCATGTTCATTCCACAATGTTGCCAGTTTATCGCTACCCAAGACATGTTCGCGTGCACGCTCAAAGTACTTTAGAAAGTTAGGGTGATAAACCACACCTGAGTGATCGGTATCTTCATAGTAAATTTGTACTGGGTGATGGTAGATCTGGCTCATTGATATCAACTCTTATTAAGTAGCGTTGTAGTAAATCTGACTAAGTTGTGCAGCACTCTACAGGATAGGTCGAAATTACTTCAAGGTATCATCGGCAATCGAGCTTTTGGTCAGACCTCATTTATCACCGATGCTTTGGTCAGCTTCCACCCATTTACAAATATTCTATGTGTCACTTTCCACCCATTGATTTTTGCAGCGAGTTAGTGACTGCTGCAGGCAGATATCATGAAGCCTTACGGTTAAAGGGTTGTTAATGATTTGTGTCAATGTGGCGCGCTAATTGCCTTAGTGAAAGCACGCAGTTCCCATTGAAGGGCTGCTTTGTTTACTAAGGAGAATAATAATGTTTAAGCCTCTTACCCTGCTGTCTGTATCTGCTCTGGTGCTCACAAGTTTTAATGCTGCTGCAAACTGTGACCCAGGTGAAATCGTGATTAAATTCAGTCATGTAACCAATACCGATAAGCACCCGAAAGGCATTGCCGCTTCTTTACTGGAAGAGCGAGTAAACACGGAAATGAATGGCAAAGCTTGTATGCAAGTTTTCCCTAACTCAACACTCTACGATGATAATAAAGTACTGGAAGCCCTGTTAAATGGTGATGTTCAAATGGCGGCTCCTTCGCTGTCTAAATTTGAGAAGTTCACTAAGAAATACCGCATTTTTGACCTTCCTTTCCTATTTGAAGACGTAGAAGCTGTTGACCGTTTCCAAAACTCAGAGTCTGGCGAAAAGCTGAAGAACGCGATGAAGCGTCGTGGCCTTCAAGGCCTAGCGTTTTGGCACAATGGCATGAAACAGATGTCAGCAAACAAACCTCTTATCAATCCTGAAGACGCGGAAGGCTTGAAATTCCGTGTTCAAGCATCAGACGTATTGGTTGCTCAGTTTGAACAGCTAGGTGCTAACCCACAGAAGATGTCTTTCAAAGAAGTATACGGTGGCCTACAGACTAAGGTTATCGATGGCCAAGAGAACACATGGTCAAACATCTACGGTAAGAAGTTCTTTGAAGTACAAGACGGCGTGACAGAAACTAACCACGGTATTCTTGATTACCTCGTAGTAACGTCGAACGACTTCTGGAAAGACCTACCTGAAGATGTACGTACGCAACTTGGCACAATCGTTCAAGAAGTGTCTGAGACTCGTAACGCAGAATCTTCAAAAGTTAACCTAGCGAACAAAAACAACATCATCGAAGCGGGTGGTGAAGTTCGTACGCTTACGCCTGAACAGCGTGAAGCATGGGTAACTGCGCTTCAACCAGTATGGAAGAAGTTTGAAAAAGACATCGGTTCAGATCTTATCGATGCAGCGTTAGCTTCAAACCAATAACACCGCTAAGGGAGTGGCGTGAATTTCGCCACTCCTCATTAAAATAACTATAAGCGGAGTCAATTATGGATAATCCTCAAATGGAACAGCCAAATTCTAGCGAATCAGCACTGGAAACCTCTTTTTTTTCCAAAGTCGGAAGAGTTACGGATGTGATTGAAGAGTCATTAATCGCATTTTTCCTTGGCGCAATGACGCTACTTACTTTTGCCAATGTGGTATTTCGATACGCATTCAATGGCAATATCTTATGGGCACTAGAACTGACGGTGTTCATGTTCGCTTGGATGGTGTTAGTGGGCGCATCTTATGGCGTTAAAAAACACTTCCACATTGGTGTTGATGTGATCATCAACCTTGCCCCAGAAAAGCTACGCAAAGTGTATGCGTTAATCGCCGTCACAAGCTGCCTAGCATTCTCAATCTTACTTCTTATAGGTTCTTGGAATTACTGGTACCCGTTCGCGACTGAGCGCGCTTGGTACGAGACCGATGATATTCCAATGCCAGAGATGCTTCAGTTCCTTGCCGACTGGATGAATGAAGGCGAGCGATACGAGAAACTGCCACGTTTTATTCCTTACATGGCACTGCCTATTGGTATGGCAATGCTGACGTTCCGTTTTGCCCAAGTTGCTTACCAAGTAGTCACAGGCAAGCTTGATCGCATGATAGCGGGGCATGAAGCCGAAGAAGAGCTGGATGCATTGAAAGCTGATGTGTTAGCGGGTTCTGATGAAGACGCGACAGCGGTATTGGATTCGACTAAGCAAAACAAGGCGAACGAGTCGGGTACAAAATCTAACGGTAAGGAAGACTAATCATGGCAATGTTATTTCTATTTTTAATGGTAATTGCTTTCATGTTGGTCGGTGTACCAATTGCGATTTCCCTTGGTTTATCGAGCGTCATATTCTTGTTGATGCACTCTGATGCGTCACTAGCTTCGGTTGCACAAACGCTGTTTAATGCATTTGCAGGCCACTACACACTCTTAGCGATCCCTTTCTTTATCTTGGCCTCTAGCTTTATGTCTACTGGTGGTGTGGCGAAACGTATTATCCGTTTTGCTATTGCAATGGTGGGTTGGTTCCGCGGCGGTTTAGCAATGGCATCGGTTGTGGCGTGTATGATGTTCGCAGCGTTATCTGGGTCGTCTCCAGCAACGGTAGTGGCAATCGGTAGTATTGTTATCGCTGGTATGATCAAAAACGGCTACACAAAAGAGTTCGCGGCAGGGGTTATCTGTAACGCGGGTACGTTGGGTATCTTGATTCCACCATCCATCGTTATGGTGGTTTACGCTGCGGCGACGGATGTATCTGTCGGTCGTATGTTCTTAGGCGGTGTGATTCCTGGCCTGTTGGCGGGCGTGATGTTGATGATAGCTATCTACATTGCAGCACGTATTAAGAAAATTCCTGCACAACCATTTGTAGGCTGGGGTGAGATGTTCGCAGCCGCGAAGGATGCGAGCTGGGGCTTGTTGCTGATTGTTATCATTTTAGGTGGTATCTACGGCGGTATCTTTACTCCGACAGAAGCGGCGGCTGTTGCAGCGGTTTACGCGTTCTTCATTGCCAACTTTATCTACAAAGATATGGGGCCGTTTGCGGAGAAGAAAAATACAAAGCCTGCTTTGGTGAAAGTGTTCCAAACGTTTTTCCATAAAGACACCAAAGACACGCTCTATGATGCGGGCAAGCTGACCATCATGTTGCTGTTTATCATTGCCAATGCTCTGATTCTTAAGCATGTACTGACAGAAGAACGTATTCCTCAGATGATCACGGAATCGATGTTGTCTGCAGGTTTAGGGCCGATCACCTTCTTGATTGTGGTGAACGTTCTACTCTTGATTGGTGGGCAGTTCATGGAGCCATCAGGCTTGCTGATCATCGTTGCGCCGTTGGTATTCCCAATTGCAATTGCACTGGGTATCGACCCTATTCACCTAGGTATCATGATGGTTGTGAACATGGAGATAGGGATGATAACACCGCCTGTGGGGCTCAACTTGTTTGTGACCGCAGGGGTTGCCAAGATGTCGATGATGAACGTAGTAAAAGCCGCACTGCCATGGGTTGGCGTGATGTTCTTATTTCTGATTATCGTAACCTACGTACCTTGGGTATCAACATGGTTACCGACTACCTTGATGGGGCCGGAGATCATCACGAAATAGATAGTGAAATCATAGCGAAGTGATGGGGAGGGTTAAACCTCCTCATCAATGATTTTTCCATATCGAGAGCTAGATTCAATCGGATCATACAGCGCTCTTTTTGCCTCTAATTCTGGAGTGTCTAAGTTTGACAATCATGTCAACTTAGAC
>NZ_JBFRVX010000637.1:0-278 GCF_041475345.1 Vibrio sp. 10N.222.48.A3
GTGTAATGGCAGCATTAAACAGACTATGGATAGACTGCAACTTCCACGTAAAACCCTCTACGATAAAATGCAAAAACACCAACTAGTTAAAGAGTCATACCGACAGAGCGAAAACTAAATTAAATTTGGGAGCAAGATCACCTATACTTATTTCACAACAGGATGTTATGCAACCAAGGTGGTAAGGAGATCATTATGGGTGAGAAAACAAAAGTTCCCTCGATCACCGATACGTTTGAAATTGACGGTATTTTTTATACTGACAATCATGTCAACTT
>NZ_JBFRVX010000638.1:0-1686 GCF_041475345.1 Vibrio sp. 10N.222.48.A3
ATTGGGTGCACCAACAACATTGAGTGCCGCTGCAATAGATGCATAAACAACATTGAATAGCGATGCGCTTTGCTGCTTGGCAAGTGCATATAACCCATCCTTTAGCTATTTGCTTATTTAGCCAATTAGCTGTTTGATTGCTTAACTCAATAGCTCTAGCCATTCAGTTACTTGGGAAAGCGCAGCATCAAGAATAGACTTGATGCTGCTCAAGGTTACGCATGGTTTCTTGGACGAGTAATCTACCTACGGTTTTAGAACATTGCGGGTTCAACCACGCGGTCTTTAATTGCTTCGAGCAACTGATCCCCCTTTGAGCTCAAAGCAAATTCTGCAAACAGAGCTCTTAGTGTGTCACACAGAAGATCAACCTGAGCTTGACTGTAGTTTTCAGTAAGGTAGCTCATCATTACACGTAGCACCTGCTCATCATTGACGGTTTCTTCTAACACTTCGAACTGAAGTCCTAAACCAGATTCGCTTCGATCTGAATCAACCTGCTGGAAGTTGATTTTGTCACCATTAGACAATTCAAAAGCACCACTAAATTTACTTTTGGCGTGAAGTTGAATAAAGACTTCGAACATGTGCCCATCCACATCGGGATCCCCCCCAACCAAACCTTCTTCAATAAGGTCGATAGGAATATCGCCATATGGCATAGAATCATTAATCGTATGTTTCACTTGGGCTACCAGTTCAGCCACCGTACGGACGCGTTCAAAATTCACTAAATGCGCCACTACGGTGGTGAAGTAACCTATCGTGTCATAATACTCAACGTCTTGTCGGCCCGAAGCCGAGGTTCCTACTATGAGCTTATTGGGTGCACCAACAACATTGAGTGCCGCTGCAATAGATGCATAAACAACATTGAATAGCGATGCGCTTTGCTGCTTGGCAAGTGCATATAACCCATCCCTTACGTTATCTTCAATTTCAACGATAACCCAACCACCTTTAGCCCCTTGAGGATCAGCCTTCTCTGATAAAGGGTGACTCTTAGGGAATATAGGGGTAGACCACGGCACATCTTTTAGATTATCCAACCAATAATCGAGGTGCTTCTGATGTGTTCCAGAACCTCTCTGCATACGAGCATACTCGTGCATTGGAAGAGCTTCATGTCTCCATTCCGGTGATTGACCTTGAACGCGCAGTTTATAAGCTAAATTAAGCTCATCCATCATCAAATTCACTGACCATTCATCTTGAACAATATGGTGGAACAAGAAGGACAAGAACTGCTGCCCCGTATCCTTGCAACGGATGAATCTTACTCGAAGAGGGAACTCCTTCTCTAAATCAAAGGGATGGATTGCCTCTTGTTTAAGAAACTCATCCCTATCTTCGATTTCACATTCATCTGAAGTCCAAAACCATTTGTAATTGCCGATGTCACTGACATCAACCACTTGTTGGCATGGATTACCATCATGTTCATAAAAATGGCTTCTTAGAGTGGCATGACGAACTAGAATATCGCGGCAAGCTTCCCCAAAAGCCACTTCATCCAATTCATCGAAAAAGCGTAAAACAAACGGCAAGTTAAAAATCGTATTGAGTCCAAATTTGGCGTATTTGGGAATCGCCTTCCACAGAGAATTCTGAGCGAGCGACAATGGAGCAAGCGAAGAACCAACATCGGTAAGAGATGCCGAAGACTCAAGAAACTCGGTACTTTTC
>NZ_JBFRVX010000639.1:0-241 GCF_041475345.1 Vibrio sp. 10N.222.48.A3
GTTCACTAACAACGTCAGTTGGCTAGGTGACCCTCGGCTTAAGAAGGGTCAATATGTACATTGCAGTTAGTGTGCCAACTTTTAAAGCAACGTAAAATGGGTATTTTATAGCAATTTGGTGCGTATTTAAACGGTTTGCTTGCATTTTGGAAGTTGGCAGTTGCGTTTTGCAATTGCATTTTGCGATTTGTATTGCTTGTCATTAAGGAATAAACGATAAAAGTGAATACTGAATACTGAA
>NZ_JBFRVX010000640.1:0-2231 GCF_041475345.1 Vibrio sp. 10N.222.48.A3
TTAATGTTCTCAATTTCTGGTGTGTATTGGGTTTGTTCATCGAGACCGAGTTTCACATACAGCTGCCAATGTTTGATTTGTTGAGTGCGAGCTTGTGCAAAACCCGGAAGTTGAACCCCATTCGATACAAGATCGACGATCGGCTTTAACGATAGTTGCCCTTCCGCTGCCACGAGCTTGGTCGTGATCGTGCGGCCAGCGTACACCAATGTCATCTCAGCAAAAACGCCATCATCATTGACCACGGTTTCACCTTGTTGCCACTCTCCCATCTCCGCTTCAATCATAAGATCCAAAGGAATAGGTGCAGTGACCGTCGCTAAGGTCAGTGTTTGCTTAACGCCTCTTCCCGGCAAACTATGGGTATCAAGCACCAACATCGCTTGTTCATTATCAGGGAAACGATTCTGACGGCCGAGTACTACCTCTAAAACTCCATTAGCAAAGGCTTCTTTTCGTTTCAGTCTGCGTACGAACACCAGTTCAGGGTGAAGTTGAACAATAGTGTTAAGCAGTTCAATACGCTGGAAACGGGACGCGACTTCTAATTGAGGAAGTTCAAACACCTCACGCATTTGCTTAGCCAGTCCCTGTGCTTCATTCAATGCCTGCTGATCGATTTCTAGATTTGGATACTCGCGACCGCGAACGATCTGAATCAACAGGCTTAGATCACACCCTTCCTTTTCTTGCTGAGCGAGTGCTTCCAAATGTTCTGCATTGTTCGGTAACTGATACAAGCGAGCCGGAACGGACAACGCAGCTGTGAGATCGACCATCGCTTCTTTTAATGCTTTGGTTTTGATTCGAGTAACGATATCGGCATACAAAGCATCAATCGGCAGCGGATACAGCTTTTTGCCATGCTCGGTAATTTGATGGTCGGCTTTAATCGCTTCCATCGTCAGCAAGGTTTGAGTAGCACTGTTTAGTGATTTTTCAGGAATAGGATCAAGGAAAGACAAGCTCTCAAGCGGAGCACCACAACAGGCCGCGGCCAACATCGGTGAGATCAGCTCTTCACGCTGCAATTCAGGCGGTGTGACTAACTCTAACGCCGCATGCTCACCATACAGACGCACACAAGCGCCGTCCATTACCCTACCCGCACGGCCAGCTCGTTGCTTGGCACTGGCTCGTGATATGGATTTAAGCATCAGAGTCGTTCTACCGTTTCGTTGAACGGTGCGTCTTTCTAATCCTGAATCTATCACCACACCAATATCGGGAATGGTTAATGAGGTTTCTGCCACGTTGGTTGCAAGAATGACCTTTCTCAGGCCATAACCGTTAGCATTGATATCGATATTACGACCCGATAACGCTAAATCTCGCTCCTTATCACTGACTGACGCATGCAATTTCACCACTTGGATATCAGGATTTTTCGCCAAGGCTTGTTCACATTGCACGATCTCTTTTTTACCCGGCAGAAAAACCAACATGTCACCAGAAGAAGCGATCAGCTGATGATTAACTTCTTCCGTAATGCGCTGCTCTAGATGTCGACTATCAGGCAGTGTTCTGGATTCGCTCGCTCTGTGCTCAATCTCAACTTGATAAGTTCGCCCTTCACAGCTTATTCGATTCGCATCCAAATAATGAGCAAGACGTTCCCCTTCGATGGTTGCAGATGTGATCACCAAGCGATGGCTCGCTTTTTGTTTCAGAATCGCCACCAGCAAATCGATATCCCAACGCCTTTCGTGAAATTCATCGACAACGATGACATCAAAGCCAGCGAGTCCATCTTCAGATAACCAACGCAGCGCGATACCGGGCGTCACAAAAACGACGTTAGTTTTCTCGTTGTATTCAGACTCAAGTTTGATCGCATAACCAATTTTGTCACCAAGCTTCTCGCCCGATTGTAGCGCGAGATATTTAGCTAATGAGGTACAAGCTATTCGTCTTGGTTCAACCACCAGCACTCGCCCATGTTGGCAAGCCCAAATTGGCAAGCGCGTTGATTTACCCGACCCGGTTTCAGCTTCTACTACTAGGTGAGAATTAGCGATTTGTTCGTGAAATACGTTTTGATAAGCATCGATGGGAAGTAATGACATAAAAAGGAGGCGTCGCGAAAAAGTGTGAGCAAAGTATAACGAATTATGGTGCTAAAATTCGATAAGTGTGGGACATGGGTAAGAATATCATTTTGTTTGCAAAGATCGGAGGTAAACTATTTACAATTGAATAACTAAACCGTTATCATTTTTCGGTTACCCTTT
>NZ_JBFRVX010000641.1:0-2812 GCF_041475345.1 Vibrio sp. 10N.222.48.A3
CTCTTGAGGTGATCCTTCTATATTTTCTTGCATACCCATTAGGTGAATCATTCGTTTCGCTAGGTCTAAAATCTTGACTGGCTCGCCCATATCAAGAACGAACACCTGACCATTGTTACCCATGGCCCCTGCTTGGATAACAAGTTGGGCTGCTTCGGGGATCAGCATGAAATAACGAATGATATCAGGGTGAGTTACGGTTACAGGGCCGCCACATTTGATTTGCTTTTTGAATAATGGAACAACCGAGCCCGAAGAGCCTAGAACATTACCAAAACGTACCATTGTGAAATTTGTGGTGTCTTGCTTATCTGCCAACGCTTGAAGAACCAACTCAGCCATGCGCTTGGTTGCCCCCATTACGTTAGTTGGTCTCACTGCTTTATCTGTTGAGATTAGAGTGAAGTTTTTTACCCCTGTTTGGATCGCAGCTTCAGCGCAAGCAAGTGTGCCAAACACATTATTACGAACGCCTTCAACAATATTATCTTCAACTAACGGAACATGTTTATATGCTGCAGCATGGTAAACAGTTTCAACGCCATGCGCTGTCATCAATTTTTCTAAGCGGTTTTGTCTCTGAACGGAGCCAAGAGCTGCAACGATTTGAGTTTCGCTTTTTAAATTTATTTTGGTCGAATTTAGTTCTTGGTCGATTTTATAAAGGTTGTATTCATTTAGCTCAAACAGCACAAGTGTTTTGGGTTTCTGTGACATGATTTGACGACACAGCTCAGAGCCAATAGAGCCTCCGGCGCCAGTAACCATTACATTCTTATTGAAAATGTTTTGTGCTAAAAGTGCCTTGTCAGGGTCCACAGCAGCTCTTCCAAGTAGATCTGCAACGTCTAAGTCTTTTACGTCAGTTGCTGTCGCTTTTCCTGTAGCAATATCTTCTACTGATGGAACGGATTGCACTGCGATTGGCCAATGTGACAATTTTTCAACCAATCTCAAGCGCTCACCTTTATTAATCCCATTAATGGCCAAAAGCAGCTTTACGGGTTGATAAAGTGATTGAAGGTGTTCAAATTCACTTGAGTGGTGGACCTTAAGTCCAAATAATATTTGACCTGACTTTGTAGGGTCGTCATCAAGTAATACGACTGGATTGTATTCATCCCCCTGAATCAGAGCATATGTTAAGTCGCGACCGGTAGCCCCTGCGCCATAAATAAACACATTGGGCTTTTGACGCTTAAACCAATGATAATAAATTGAACGGATAAGTATTCTGGGGCCACCTAGCGTCAGGGTTGCCAAGCCCGCATATATAAATGGGACACTTCTAGGGATGAACGATTGGAAAAAAAATCCACTCATTATTAAAGCTAGGGTCGATATTATAACGCCAAAGAAAATGTTGCCCACGGCTGGTAGCATCATATAACGTAGGACAGCTCGGTACATTCCTAATTTAATGAAGCTATAAATTGTGATTGAAACAGTAATAAAAAGAGTGATTAGTTCCTCTATTTCGACTGAAAAAAAAGCATTTCCAAGCCTTAAGGCAATGGCTAGATAGAGTGAAATCACGATAGCGAAAATATCATAGCCAATACTGATGAAACGCTTGTTCTTGCGTTTGGCATTAAGCAATATATGTATTGGTCTGATCATGGTGTTCCTTAGCGAGCCACTGAGCGTCTTAAGTTTGATGATTATAGTTTTTAGACTGTATTTTAATGTTGTTGAGTGCGGTAAGCTAGTTGTAATTGATTGTTATGTGTCACTCGGTACGTTTACTGTTAATATTGTTTGTTATTTGTTCTACTTTTAGGCTTTTTGCATTATGAGAATTGTAGTCACAGGCAGCACTGGTTTTGTCGGCTCTAGAGTTGTTGAGTTGGCTAGAGAGCGTGACTGGGCAGTCACTCCGGTTGTGCGTAAGCAAATAGGTCCACTAACTAATAGCTTGGTTGTTCCTTCTATTGGCGCATCTACTGATTGGTCGGGTTCATTCGAAGGTGTCGATTGTGTTGTTCACTGTGCAGCTCGTGTTCATCAAATGAATGAGGTCGAGCAAGATGCAGTGATAGCCTATCGAGATATTAATACACTGGGTACATTGAACTTAGCGAAGCAGGCAGCTGATGCGGGCGTTAAGAGATTTGTCTTTGTTAGTTCGATCAAAGTAAACGGTGAGTTTAGCGAGCCCAATTTACCCTTTGGGCCGAATTTAAATAATACTCCTCAAGACCCTTACAGTTTGAGTAAGTATGAAGCTGAAGTTGAGGTGGCTAAGCTCTCAAAAGATACAGGGTTAGAAGTGGTTATTATCAGGCCGCCATTAGTTTATGGACCTGGCGTAAAAGCGAATTTCTTATCTATGATGCGTTTGATTGACAAGGGTATTCCATTACCGTTTGGTGCCATAAAGAACCGTCGAAGCTTGGTGTATCTGGATAATCTATCCAGTTTGATACTGGTGTGCTGTGAACACCCTTTGGCTCCAGGGCATACATTTTTGGCTTCTGATGACCATGATGTATCGACAACTCAATTAATGCGAACAATTGCTCTATCTATGGGAAAAACACCGAGGCTTATACCCGTTCCTATGTCTTGGATAGAGCTGAGTGCTTCAGTGTTAAAAAAACAACAAGTCGCACAAAGAGTATGTGGCAACCTCCAAGTTGATATTTGTTTGACGAAGGAAATTCTGGGGTGGACACCTCCCGTGACCTTTAAGCAAGGAATCAAAAGAACAGTAGAAGCGTACTTGAAGTCGCATTGATGTGTTTTAGATAGCTTGTTACTTTCTTATCCATAAGTTCTTCAGGTGTTTTTGATTAATTAGTAGTACTTATAT
>NZ_JBFRVX010000642.1:0-587 GCF_041475345.1 Vibrio sp. 10N.222.48.A3
ATATTGAGTACTTAGACAGTGTTTTCGATTTTATTAAAGAAAACGGCTTAGCTACTGAGGAAATAGATGCTATCCGTGCTCAATGTGACATTGACTTAAACACATTTGGAAACTTACTTCCTGTAGCATCTGAGTTAACGGATGAACACTTCAAAGCTTGGTCTAGGGTTGTGTATTTCTTGGTCCGCATATCTAAAGGATTGGGCGACGATGAAGAAAGTATTAAGTACATAATCACAAATATCAAACGGTACGAGAACGCTTCCCATGCTAGTGGAATATATGTTGGGTCAAAAAACGTTTAGCAGTTATTCTTTTGACTACAAACATGTAATATTTTCAACCGGTTATCATTTTATGTAGTCAATGGAGTAGGTTAGATGTCGAGTTTAAAGGTCTGGAGAGCTAGATAAATCAAGGTGTGGGGACTGACCTGGTCTTATTTGAATTTGGTGGGCACCCAAGGTTTCGCAGGCATACGGCGACCGCCACGAAACGGTAATGGATGTTCTTTAGGTGGGTAAAACTTTGGGGAATCAATTCGACCGTGGCGTTCGACGAGCTGACGATGTTCGTCGCGCCAATAC
>NZ_JBFRVX010000643.1:0-730 GCF_041475345.1 Vibrio sp. 10N.222.48.A3
ATGACATTTGGAATGACGATTTGAAGTATGAGTAATTCGAAAACCAATTTACTTAAAGGCGTTCCGGGAAACAGTTCTTTCTTTTGAAATTCGCCCGGCCAGTGCGCCCACCCCCAATCTTCTATGATGTATATCCCACCTGACTCTAGATAAGGGAATGATGTCAAAAAGGCGGCTTTTGTTGGTTCATATAAATGGTTGTAATCATCAATAATTAGATCTACATTTTTTGTGGGGAAGTGTGATTCTAATATTTGAATGACCTTGTCTGTATGCTCTTGCTTTACTCCACAATAAGGCTCTATTACAGAGTGTGCTGAAGACCCCTTTCGGTATTGACTTAAGGCTGGATGCTCTTGGCGTTCGTCTATGCCTATGATGGAGTCAGGGGTGAAAATCTTATCGAGTAAAACGAGACTAGCACCGTGATATAACCCAAACTCAATAATGTTCTTGGGGGTCAAAGGAGCACAGATTCGTGCCATTGATTTGGCGAATGAAGGATCTTTAACTAGAACGAAACTATTTTCCGTAGTTTTCTTTTTTTGACTTCCCCAAGAAACCAAATGAAATTCAACTTCGTCAATAGAGAAGCGTTCTTCATTATGCCAGCGTATTTTATCCCAAGGGTCGTTATAATTATCCATGTCTTATTATGGGCCTGATAATTTTTGACCTGTAATTCTAGGGTATGCCTTGAGTTGTAATTAATAAATTATTAGTAAATTAA
>NZ_JBFRVX010000644.1:0-790 GCF_041475345.1 Vibrio sp. 10N.222.48.A3
CATGTGGTTCGTTGGTTCATCCATAAGCAGGATGTTTGGCTTGTGCATCATGATCTTACCAAGAAGCATACGACCTTGTTCACCACCAGAGATAACCTTTACAGATTTCTTAATGTCGTCTTGACCAAACAACATTCGACCTAGGAAACCACGAACAACCTGCTCGTCTTCGCCTTCTTGGCGCCATTGGCTCATCCAATCAAACAAGTTCATGTCTGTCTCGAAATCGTGTGCGTGATCTTGAGCGTAGTAACCGATGTTTGAGTTTTCAGACCACTTGTACTCACCAGTACGTGGCTCAAGAGCGCCAGCTAGTGTGTTAAGTAGTGTTGTTTTACCCACACCGTTTTCACCAATGATAGCAACACGCTCACCTACTTCGAAAATACCGTCGAACTTGTTGTATAGGTCTTCTTCAAAACCTTGAGATAGGTTTTCAACCACAAGTGCGTTACGGAATAGCTCTTTAGACTGTTCGAAACGGATGAATGGGTTTTGACGGCTAGACGCTTTAACTTCGTCTAGTTGGATCTTATCGATCTGCTTAGCACGAGACGTTGCTTGCTTCGCTTTAGATGCGTTAGCAGAGAAACGAGATACGAACGTTTGAAGTTCAGCAATTTGTGCTTTCTTCTTAGCGTTGTCAGACAGTAGACGTTCACGAGCTTGAGTCGCAGCCGTCATGTACTCATCGTAGTTACCTGGGAATAGACGAAGTTCGCCGTAATCAAGGTCAGCCATGTGTGTACAAACAGAGTTTAGGAAGTGACGGTCGTGCGAAATGATGATC
>NZ_JBFRVX010000645.1:0-3980 GCF_041475345.1 Vibrio sp. 10N.222.48.A3
TACATATACAGTGCCGGTGATTTTTGGCACTTAACGATGTCTGAAAATGAAACTGCTCTAGCTTATCGAAAATTCGATAAGCTAGAAACAAAAAATCAGTGGCAGATATTCTCTACCACTGATGACTTTTCGTTACTAGTAAACTGTTTATTAGCAAACCGCTTATGATCGAACGGTTACCTGAATAAGCGGCTGACTTAAGCCTCTAGTGCTTTTGCCACTTTCTCGAATAAGTCTTTTGCAAGGTTGTCCATGTTCTTCAGCGTCTCAAGTTCTTTTTTGATTAGAGCTTGGCGTTCATCATCGTACTTACGGAACTTAAGTAGCGGGTCAATCAAACGTGAAGCCACTTGCGGGTTGCTGCTGTTCAGTTCACGTAGGATCTCGCCCGCAAACGCATAACCTTGTCCTGACTTGGCGTGGAATTGAACCGGGTTCATGTTTAAGAACGAACCTACCAAGTTACGAGTACGGTTCGGGTTCTTCAAGCTGAACGCTTGGTGCGACATCGACGCTTTAATCACTTCAAGTGCATTAGAACTTGGGTTTGAACCTTGCAATGCAAACCACTTATCCATGACAAGACCATCGTGTTTCCACTTGTCGCTGTAATCCGCCATCAAGGTTTCACGACATGGTAGTTGCGCACTGTTCGCCGCGCCCATTGCAGCCATTGTATCTGTCATGTTGTTTGCTTGTTGGTACATAGCAACAACCAAGTCATTACCCTTTTCAGTATGCGCTAAGTAACTTAGACAAACTTTACGTAGAGTACGCTTACCAATCGAATCGTGATCGATCGTGTATTCTGTTAGTGCATGGCTGTGATAAACCGCCGCTAACTCGTCTTCAAGTTCTGCAGCTAGTGTTACTTTCATTGAGTTAAGAACAGATGCGACCGCATCAATATCAACGCGCTCATACCAACCCGACACTTCGTTATGGCTCGGTAGAGAAAGCATTTCTGCAATAAACGCAGGTTCTAGTGAATCACTAAGCAGTACCCCGCGGAATGCATCAACAACAGAAGCAGAAAGTTCAAACTTTTGACCTTGTTGAACGTTATCTACGTTGCTACGGATGTATTTCGCTAGCAGCATTTGACCCGCATCCCAACGCGAAAATTCATTGCGAGCATTCACCATCAGGAAGATCAGCTCTTCATCCGAATAGTCGTACTCCAGTTTCACTGGCGCAGAAAATTCACGCAGTAGCGATGGGATCGGTTGCTCTGAAACGTTTTCAAACACGAACGTTTGTACCGCTTCTTTCACATCAAGTACATTGTGAACTGGCTGGCCGTTACATTGTAACCCAATCACTTCACCCGACGCGGTGTATAGCTCGATGTCTAGAGGAATATGCAGAGCTTGCTTTTCCGTTTGCTCATGCGTTGGAGCCGTTACTTGGCGAGTTGTTAACGTGTACTCTTTTTTGTCTGCGTCGTAGTGACTTTCAACAGAAAGCGTCGGCGTACCAGATTGGCTGTACCATAAACGGAACTGAGACAGGTCAACGCCCGACGCATCTTCCATTGCAGCAACGAAATCTTCGCAAGTTGCAGCGGTACCATCGTGACGTTCAAAGTAAAGCTTCATGCCTTTTTGGAAACCTTCCTCACCCAACAATGTGTGGATCATTCGGATCACTTCACTGCCCTTTTCGTATACAGTCAATGTGTAGAAGTTGTTCATTTCTATCACTTTTTCAGGGCGAATTGGGTGAGACATTGGACTTGCATCTTCAGCGAATTGTGGCCCGCGAATAATACGAACATTGTTGATTCGGTTTACTGCGCGAGAACCAAGATCAGATGAGAACTCTTGGTCACGGAATACGGTTAAGCCTTCTTTCAAGCTTAGTTGGAACCAATCGCGACATGTCACTCGGTTACCGGTCCAGTTATGGAAATATTCATGACCGATTACCGCTTCGATGCCTAGGTAGTCGGTGTCGGTTGCTGTTTGGTCGTTCGCTAAAACAAACTTAGAGTTAAATACGTTCAGACCTTTGTTTTCCATCGCGCCCATGTTGAAGAAATCAACAGCTACGATCATGTAGATGTCTAAGTCATACTCAAGATTGAAACGCTCTTCGTCCCACTTCATTGAGTTAATCAAAGAAACCATCGCGTGGTTTGCGCGGTCTAGATTGCCTTTGTCGACAAAGATTTCTAGGTCAACTTTGCGGCCTGATTGTGTGGTGTAAGCGTCACGAAGTACATCAAAGTCACCGGCAACAAGAGCAAACAAGTAAGCAGGTTTTGGATGTGGGTCTTGCCACTTAACCCAGTGACGACCATTTTCAGCATCACCTTCATCTATACGGTTACCATTACTAAGTAAGAATGGATTTTCTGCTTTGTCTGCGATTACCGTTGTGGTGAATTTTGCCAATACATCAGGGCGGTCCATGTAGTAAGTAATACGACGGAAACCTTCAGCTTCACACTGAGTACAGAATGCGCCACCCGACTTATACAAACCTTCAAGTGCACTATTCCCTTCAGGATTTACTTTCGTCACGATCGTGAGTGTGAAATCTTTCGGTAGTCCGCTCAGTGTCAGTTGAGTTTCAGATTGCTCGAATTGCGTCCACTCTTGACCCTCAACTAAAACAGAAACCAACGTCAAACCTTCACCATCAAGTACTAAGGTCGAACTATCTTTCTCTTGCTTAACACTAGACACCGCCGTAATGATGGACGCTGAATCGTACAAATCGAAAGTAAGATCGATTTGAGAAATAGTGTGAGATGGTGATTGATAATCTTTACGATACTTGGCTTGAGGTGTATGTGCCATGACGGGTTCCTTTTGATCGTTATACGTAATTGTATTTTAACTGTATATATCTAAAGGTTGAGCGCCAAGAACACAAGGGGAATATTGAAAAAAGGAGGCATTGTAGTAAAACGCCTCCATGTTTTGCTATTTTATCAACCAAATCAGGAAGGAACGGCTAATAAATGAACTATGATCCATATTATCAACAAGCCTGACTTTGCGCATCCAACTCATCATTATCGAATACGATTGAGTACTGCAAACATGTCGCCTTCTTCACCTTGAAGCGTCAAGACGTCGCTGTTTAATGTGTAACGAGTACCATGCTCGCCATTTTCATACAGAAGCACCAATTGATCGCCTTCTGTGTAATACACCCCTCGACGAACAACTTCACTCCCCACTTCATCGGACACTCTGAACATAAATACAAAGTCAGGTTGAAGCACTAAATCCATTTTTTGAATATTACTCGCGCGCAAGTCGCTTCCGGACAATTCGGCGCTTGACCATATTCCCGCCAATGCATTTGGTAAAGCCTTGGTGAACATAACACCGTTGAGGTTCAACATATTATGGTTACTGCTATAGGCGTAAACTTGAGGTTCAGAGGTGTTTAAACCCAAAATAATGGTATCTTCATTGGCGTTATACAAGCCTTCCCAATGGTCGACACTGTAGTCTTTCTTTTGAATATCAATGGAGAATGAATAATTTGAATCAAGGGTTAGCTTTATCGCTCTAAAATTTTCAGTACCTTGTTCAGGATCTGGGTTCATCAAATACCAATCACCAAGCAGTAAAGGAAGGTCAAAATGAGATAGATTGCTGTCACTTTTTGATTGCTGCTCGCTTGAAGCGACCTCACTCCCAAAAGCAACAAAACTTAAACAAGATAAAAATAGTAGAATCCATTTCATACGCGCCCCCTCGTTTTCTTTAAGCTTAGGCACGTAATGAATAGAAAGCGAAAAAATTTGATCTAAGTCACTAAATTTTAAATGCGAAGTAACTGAATTTTAAATACGAAGTGCTACGCGACATGATCACTCGCAAAAACACCCTTTAAAAATGCGTTATTAAGAATATACTCAAGCATTAATAGACGAGAAATGGCCTCGATTTTTGTCAAATCGCAGATAGAAAAAAAGCGAGCCTAAGCTCGCTTTTTTAAAAATCCCACCTTTAACAAGG
>NZ_JBFRVX010000646.1:0-1425 GCF_041475345.1 Vibrio sp. 10N.222.48.A3
TAATGCCGTTCGGATAAGCATTATTGCTTGAACCTGAACGGATATTTGGCTGGGACAAAGAGGACTGAACGTGGAAACGTTCGGTCTTTTCTTTTATCTGGAAGAATGAAGTGACTCAAACTGTCTCTCATCCTTTTCAGTTTTACAGGTAGAGTTCCGTCTGGACTTAAAGCTAACCAACGTAATTGCGCATCAATAAGGTTAATTGCGGCGGTAAAACTGACCCTAGTCGCTCGAACCCCGGCTTCTGAAGCTATCTTAACCATCTCTAATCGCACTAAGTTATAGGCAAGTAATACGCCCCACAGCTCTTGCTTCACACCGGCAGAAAAACGACTTCGTAAAGTGACGTGACTTTGCAGTTGAGTCTGTTTAATTTCACCATAACCTTCTTCTATCTCCCAGCGTTGCCAATAAATACGCAGCAGGCTTTCTAGCGAGTATCTACTAGGGTCTGTAAGTGAAGTAATAAAACCTTTTATCTCACCTTTTGGCTCTTGATATAGGACTAATCTGGCTTCCCAACGTGCGGGTAAATTCGGATTCTGCCGTTGAGCTTGAGGAGAGATGGGCATTGAGATGAGCATGTCGTTCTCCGCATATTTCTCCAACACTTCATAGCGTAGCTTACGCTTTGCAGGCATTAACCAGTGAGCATTTTCCGCACTCTCTTGCCACGACAACAAGAGGTCTGCCGAGAAATAACAACGATCAAATAAGGTCAATGAATGTGCGGGGATATCATTGAATAGGCGCTTAGCTAAGGTCGTTTCACCGACATGACAGCCATCAAAAGCCGCCCCCATAATCATTCGAGTTTCTGTTGACATCAAAGCGACTAAACGAAGTTGAGGGTAAGGTTTCAATTTTTTAGAGATGAACCCAAATTCTTCAGCGTTCTCTGGGGAATCTTGGCACCTAAATGTTGTCCCATCCACAGCAAGAACATTAAGCTCTAAGTCTTTGTCTTGTTGAAGGATATCTCCGTTCCAAGCCTTTACCGTTGTGTGAAACAGAGCCGCTAACGGACTCTCATCTAGACGTCGGCGTGAATCAGTTAGGACACTGGGTGCAACACGAGACCAGCTATCTTCAGGTTTAGGCTGAAGTGCAATGTCTAATGAACTGCACACCTCTTTGATAGACATGTTGCGTTGCAGCCCCATCCAAATAACTAACCAGACAGCTTGCTGAGCGGGAAGCCGACGTCGTCTTATGCTCGCTTTATTAGTTTCAAGAAGAGCTTGTTCTATCCACTCAATCTGAATGGCGTCGACAACAGATTCATAATTATCGGCATCTTCAATGGTCTCATGTGCCATTGCTAATTCTTGTTCAAGCATAAAAAAATCCCCATCAACGTTGTTGATGGGGATTATCTGCTAACTGCAAGATCGTTCAAGTCTTCTTAAACGATCGGCATTA
>NZ_JBFRVX010000647.1:0-694 GCF_041475345.1 Vibrio sp. 10N.222.48.A3
TAATACACATCGTAGCCCGCCATTTGAATACAGCGAATGCCAAGCTTGTAAGCCAATGAAATCGCTTTTTCCATGATGATCAGCGATTCAGTGCGGATACCGTCATCCATTGAGCCAAATGGGAACTTACGGTGCGCGCTCAAACACATCGATTGGAATGGCATTTGATGCTTTTCACATAGGCGGCGAAGTTCATAAATCTCTTCGTCTGACCAATCTAAACGAGCACGTCGCTCGTCGGTCTCATCGACTGAAATTTCTACAAAGTCGAAGCCAGCTTCTTTGGCGTGAACCAAACGCTCTACCCATGTAAGGGTGGTTGGCATCGCTTTTTCGTAAATACCTAATCTGAATTTGTTTTTAGAATCAAACATTCTTTTTCCTTAAAAGAGTTGTTGTTCTATACGCGTTGTTATGTCTTGAATTCTGCTAGCAATTTCTTCGTAGCCGAGAGCTTTCATTTTTGGCGTAAGCGAAGAGACGCTAACCGCGTATACAGGAGAATTGTTCTTGTCAAAAATAGGGACAGCAACACAAGAAATACCTGCTTCGTTCTCTTCATCATCGAGCGCATAACCACGGCTCTTAATTTTATCGAGAACACCAAAAAATTGAGACTTGTCGAGAATCGTGTTTTCAGTTAACGGCTTCATTGTGCTGACATTGCGTTTCCAATAGGTTTCTCGAACGCTGT
>NZ_JBFRVX010000648.1:0-14938 GCF_041475345.1 Vibrio sp. 10N.222.48.A3
GCTTAATTTATCTAAAACTCAGCTGTGAAAATTCACCTGAAAACTAAGCCATAAAAGCAGCGATGGTTGCAGAAAAGTCGATAGGATTAACAAATTCGGGATCATCTAATGGAAGTAGACCATGCCAAAGTTGCTCAAGTTCCCCAACTAGTTGAACCGCTTCAGATAAAGTGTAGTCGTTTTTTACTTGTGCTGTCTGAATCCCGATCCAGTTAACCAGTAATGGTAACGTATCGCTAGAAAAGCTATGGCCTTGAGTTTCCGAGGCCTGAGCGTTTATTGAAGCCGCGTAAGATAACAGATCTGGGATCAAAATTTGTAAGTTTTGCTGCCTCAAAGGAGAAGGCACTCCCATCACCATTATCGCTTCGTTATTCCTAGCTTTAAGCTCGATACCAAGCACAGACAGTATTGGACTTAGCGCCTTAGCGACATCGACTAAATCAGCGCCTAATTTGATGGATAAAGGCACTAATAATGGTTGGCTCTTTAACGCGCCATCACGCGTATCAAGCTGACCAACAACACGCAATAACTCAGCCTTAGCCAAAGAAACCAACACACTGCCGTTCTTGTTTCCCATTACCAAATATTGGCGTTCCACTACCGAGACTGCTTTGCCTAAGTCCGTCACAGGTACTCTTGGCTTTAAATGAACAGGGTTCTGTTGAGCAGGCTTAGCTTCTTTATTTTCTATGCTGTCTCTGGTTTCTACGGGTGCCACATGCTCGTGAGGTGAGTATGGTTCTACAACTTGGTCATCAAAATCTGGCGTTTTCAGAAGCTCTTTATAGGCCTTCACTTCTCGCTTAGATGGAGCAGGCTCACCATGATGTTGGTGCAGCTCTTTTTCTTTTTTAGGTTCAGGTCGAGACTCTATCCACTCTTGGCGAGGCGAGCCTGTAAAACTGGTTTCGCGATCCGACGAGCCTCTGCTAGACGATGAACCTCGGTTAGCTGGTGAGCTATAACGCTGCCCACCATCATTAACGCTGTGCTGAGGGTTATCATAAACCTGTTCAGATTCGGCTTTTCTTGGGTAGGCTGGCGTTTGCTCAATAGCATATCTTTCACTATCAGATACTTGAGGTTGTTCTGAACTGCTCGGCATTATGCTTTCAGGCTCTGAGAAACTGGCAATCTCTCCGATACCCGGATTCGAGCTACCTTGCTGATGATGCATCACTTCTGACTGATGAAACGCAGACTGCTTGATCGGTGCTGCATCAATTTGTTTGCTTTGGGCTAAGCCATCACTCAAGGCTTGGTAGATAAAGTCGTGTACAAGGCGGGCTTGATGAAAACGCACTTCATGTTTTGCAGGATGAACATTCACGTCCACCTGATGTGGGTCTAGCTCGATGAACAACACATACGTAGCGAATTGGTCGGGGCGCAAGCTAGTTTCGTAGCTTTGACGAATCGCATGGTTGATGAGCTTGTCACGCATCATACGACCATTCACATAACAGTATTGCAGATCGCTTTGTTGTCTTGCTCCTTCAGGCGTGGTGATCCAGCCATGAAGTTTTAAGCCTTGATGCTCAAGTTCGATCTTAAGCATATGGCGAACAAAAGGATTGCCACATACAGCTGCGATGCGCTTTTCGGCTTGAACTTGTGTTTTTGCAGCGCGGTACTGACGAATCATTTTACCGTTATGACGAAGGTTAATCGTCACATCAAAACGGCTCAATGCAATGCGTTTAAGCAGCTCATCGATATGCGTGAATTCAGTTTTCTCGGTGCGTAAGAATTTACGTCGTGCCGGAGTATTGAAGAACAGATCCAATACCTCAACCGAGGTGCCAATGGGATGCGCTGCTGGCTGCAGTTTCACCTGCATATCACGACCTTCACTATGTGCAGCCCAAGCTTGATCCTGAGTCGTAGGGCGTGAAGTCATAGTTAGGCGCGCAACAGAGCTAATACTCGCCAGAGCTTCACCTCGGAAACCTAGGCTGACGATCGCTTCAAGGTCATCAAGAGTATGAATTTTAGAGGTAGCATGACGGCTTAATGCCAAGGCAAGCTCATCTTTAACAATGCCCTTGCCGTTGTCACGAACACGGATCATCTTAGCGCCACCTTTCTCGATATCGATATCGATACGTGTCGCACCAGAATCCAAACTGTTCTCAACCAACTCTTTCACAACAGAAGCAGGTCTTTCTACCACTTCACCCGCTGCGATTTGGTTAGCTAGCCGAGCTGGCAGTATTTTGATCGTCATATGTATAGCTACCTTACTGCCATTTATAGAAGCACTTCTCGCGTTTGAGATTGCTTCTATGTTCTAAACATTACTTCAACATTAGCCAACTATTTGTGCGGAATAATCAGCACTTGGCCAATGGCCAACTCATCGGAACGTAGTTTGTTTGCTTGACGGATACTGTTGACGCTCACGCCATATTTCGAAGCAATCTTGCCAAGATAATCACCTCTTGCGACTTTATGTTTACGTAGAGGTATATCTTTTACTTCAATGATTTGAGTAACCCACTCAACTTCTTGTATGGCACGATGGCGTTCTTGGTGATTAACACCGTGGTTCACTACTACACAGTCGGCCACATGACAGCGTTAACCGCATTAAAACAGCTGCCTGAGGAAATAGAAGCGACGGCGGCGTCGGTTAACCTACCGCAATACAAGCTGTTCTTTAAAGTGACGGTTCCGGTTTGTTTGCCTGCGATTTTAGATATTGCGACATACCTGTTTATTAATGCACTTACCACGACATCTGCGGTAGTATTCTTGTATTCTACCGATACGATACCTGCGTCAGTTTCAGTACTGAATATGGATGATGCGGGACAAACGGGTGCAGCAGCAGCCATGGCGGTGATGATCATGATATCGGCAGCGAGCGCGAAGTTGATTCATATGTTAATCAACAAGTTATTCGAGAAGCGCACCCAGGCTTGGCGTAAACGCTAGCGAACTATTTTATATTGCAGTTGGCCAAGGAGTGGCTGACGACAAGAACAAGAATAAAAGGAAATGAAGTGCAGTACGTAAAAATCAAAGATGTCATCGTAGAGCAGATAGAGTCGGGGATGTTAACACCACGACAGAAGCTGCCTGCGGAGCGCAAACTGGCTGAATCGTTTGATACAACACGAGTTACGTTACGTGAAGCCTTGTCTTCACTTGAAGCGGAAGGACGAATTTATCGAGAAGACCGACGAGGTTGGTTTATCTCTCCAGCGCCACTGCGTTACGATCCAACACAAACACTGAACTTCACTAATATGGCTTTGTCGCAGAATCGTAAGCCGAAAACAGAATTAGTGGCAGCGAAAGGCATGTTAGCAACCAAGGAAGCAACTAAGCTTCTTGAGCTGCAACCTTTTTCGGATGTTTATCGAGTAGACAGAGTTCGTTATCTTGAAGACAGACCCGTTGTGTATGTGACCAACTACATTCGACCTGAGCTGTTCCCTAATTTGCTTGATTATGACTTGTCTAAATCGTTGACGGACATCTACCGTGAGCACTTTGGCGTGGTGTATCAGAAGATCCGTTACCGAGTGAGCACAACGTCTTTGCTTGGCGAAACCGCGCAAGCCCTGCGTGCGACTTCTGGTTCTCCGGCTATGGTGGTTGAGCGTGTTAATTACAATCAAGACGGTGATTTGATTGATTGCGATATTGAATATTGGCGTCATGACGCGATCAGCATTGAGTCGATCGCACAGCTAGAGCGCTAGTCATACGTTATAGCGTTGGCATACCTGCAATTATGCAGGATTGCCCAATTGAAACGCTCAAAGGTCTCTTATTCGGAGGCCTTTTTTATCACCTGTTGTCAGCCGTTGTGCTAATTCATCAATAATTTAGGAATGAAATGGAATTCTCTGCCATTGTCATCGTGATCATTTCGGCTCTGCTTCACGCGGGTTGGAACGTTCTAGGTAAATCTAATCAAGGCTCGGGCTCGTCATTCTTCTTAGCCTCTGACTTTGCCGCCGCAGCGATATTGACGCCTTACTTGATCTGGTATGTTCACAGTGTTGGACTGTCAAATATCTTACTTCCATTCTGGCAACTGGTTTTCTTGAGTGGGATCTGTCAAATCATCTATTTGATTGGGTTAGGCGCGGCCTATAAACAAGCTGATATCGGTGTGATTTACCCAATGGCACGGGCACTGCCTGTGTTGATGGTGGGTTTAGGCACGGTGTTGATAGGCTATGAATTGTCGGCGAATCAATGGATTGGGTTCACTTTAATAACATTAGGCTGCTTGTTTGTACCACTTAAGCAGTTTTCAGATCTTAGGTTAAAAGCGTATCTCAACCTTGGCGTACTGTGGGCGTTGATCGCGGCCATTGGTACCACGGGCTATTCCATCATTGATAAAGAGGCGCTTCTATTATTAGAGCCTCTAAGCACACAAATCGTTACTAACAAACACACTGCGATTTTCTACCTAGGCATTCAGTTTTGGGCGATTGTGATTCCGCTGAGTGTTTGGTTATTCGTAACCAACCAAAGAATCGAATTTCATAATGCTTGGTTATTGCGTAAAAGAGCAACACTTGCTGGCATCATGATGGCTTCGACTTATGGTTTGGTGTTATTTGCGATGACCATGACAGAGAACGTCAGCTTGGTTGTTGCACTTAGGCAAGTCAGTATCATCTTCGGCGTAGTGATGGGGATCTACTTTTTAAAGGAAAAGTGGCACGTTACACGTGGTGTAGGCGTCGTTTTTATCATTGCTGGCTTAGTTATCTCACTGACTTAAAAAGAAATTAAATCCTACCTCCAACCTATAATGTGACTTTTTAGTCGCATTTTTCTTATTGATAGCAAACGTTTTACTAATGTTAAAGATGTGATCCTTCTCATAGACAAGGCTGTAAAGTTACCGGTAACATCCACCTCAACGTTACCGGTAACATATAATTACAAACCGGACTCTGTGAAACTCATAAGGATACCCAAATGAAAGCTCTGACTAAAACGCTGATTGCTGCCTCCCTCACTGGTCTATTTGCTACTTCAGCAATGGCTGCAGACTTTAAACTTAAAATTCAATCTTCAGACCCTTCTGGTGACTTGAACTTCAAAGTTCAGCAGAAGTGGGCTGAGCGCGTAGAGACGATGTCTAACGGACGTATTGATATCGATCTTCTGCCTGTAGGCGCTGTGGTTAAGCACACAGAAACGCTAGGCGCGATCAAAATGGGCATCCTAGATGGTCACATCACAGCAACAGGTTACTTCTCTGGTAAAGATCCAGCATTTGGTCTTATCGGTAACATGGTTGGCGCATGGTCAGACACTACACAACTGCTTCAGTACATGAACTACGGTGGTGGTAATGAGCTAATGACCGAACTGTACAAGCCTTACGGAGTTCAGTTTGTTGGTGCTTCTACGACGGGTGTTGAATCTTTCATTTCTAAAAAGCCAATCGATGGTGTTGCGGATCTTAAAGGCCTGAAATTACGTGCGCCTGAAGGCCTAGTTCAACAAGTATTTGCAGCCGCGGGGGCAACTCCAGTAAACCTGCCGGGTTCTGAAGTATTTACTGGCCTGAGCAAAGGTGTAATTGATGCCGCGGATTACACGGTATTCTCTACCAACCAAAAAGCGGGCATGAACGATATCGCTACTCACCCAGTTCAACCGGGTTTCCACTCATTGCCGCTTATCGATATCTCTATTTCTCAGAAGAAATGGGACAAGATGCCAGCTGATCTACAAACAATGCTGCAAACATCAGTGCGTGACTTCTCTTACGACATGACGACTCAGCTGAAAATGGCTGACCAAGCTGCGCTTAAAGAAGCTCAAGCGAACCCTGAAATTACTATCCACGACTGGTCTCAAGAAGAGCGTAAGAAGTTCCGTGAAATCGCGAAAGGCCAATGGAAGGTATTTGCCGAGCGTTCTGATAACGCAGGAAAAGTTTACACCTCAGTGACTGTGTTCCTAGAAGAAAACGGCTTACTGTAATTCAAACTTAGTTTACTGACGGGGGAGGGCACTGCTCTCCCGTATTTTCCCAGGAAATTTGGCTCATGACCGATAAAATCCCCCACGCCCCAGCTGAAAACGACGAGCAACCAAGAAATGCGCTTGATCGTTTTGTTATAAAGTTCAGTAATCTCGTTAGCTGGTTGTTTATTTTTACTGTATTGATTTCATTTTATGAAGTTGTGATGCGTTACGCATTCGATGCCCCGACCACATGGGTACATGAAACAGCTTCTTTCATCGGTGGTTCTTTATTCATTATTGGTGGTATCTACGCGTTTGCTGCGAATAAGCATGTACGTGTTGTTCTTATCTACGATTCAGTGTCTAACCAAACACGTAGATATCTTAATCTTGTTCACCACATTGTTGGTTTGGCCTTTGCTGGCATGCTCGCTTACGCGGCTTATTTCACTGCGGAAGAAGCGTGGTTTGCACCTTGGGGTGAATTCCGCCTTGAAACATCAGGCTCAGTGTTAAACGCGCCTTATCCAGCGTTGCTGAAAGGCCTGATCTTTGTCGTTTTGTGTGTTCTTGTTGTCCAGTTTGTATTGCACCTAATCCAAGAGTTGATGGGTCTAAGGAAGAATGACGATGTTTGATTTATCTTCTATTGGTATCGCATGGGGCAGTTTGCTCATGCTGGTTATGATGATTGGCTTGCTACTGACCGGTATGCAGCTAGCGTTCGTAACAGGCTTTGTCGCGATTTTCTTCACTCTGTGTTGGTTTGGTCCTGATGCCTTACCTTTGATCGCAAGCCGTACCTACAGCTTTGCTTCTGGTTATGTTTTCCTTGCTGTTCCGATGTTCGTATTGATGGCGGCTTTATTAGACCGTTCGGGTATCGCGCGTGATTTGTTTGATGCAATGAAATCTGTCGGCCGTAAGGTTCGTGGTGGTGTTGCAGTTCAAACGCTATTAGTAGCGGTTCTATTGGCTTCGATGTCAGGTGTTATCGGTGGTGAAACGGTACTACTGGGTATTCTTGCTCTGCCACAAATGCTTCGCTTGGGTTATGACCGTAAGCTTGCTATCGGTACAACCTGTGCGGGTGGCGCACTTGGTACCATGCTTCCACCAAGTATCGTACTGATCATCTACGGTATGACCGCCAGCGTATCGATTGGCGACCTGTTTAAAGCGTCATTCTTACCAGCGTTTATTCTTGCTGGCTGTTACATCGGCTACGTGCTGATTCGTTGTAAGCTAAACCCTTCTCTTGCGCCAATTCCAAGTGATGATGAGACAGAAGAAGACATCGCCAATCAGCCAAGCTACTTCAAAGCTCTGTTCTTCCCATTGCTTTCTGTCGCAACGGTTTTGGGCAGTATCTACACAGGTATCGCTTCAGTAACAGAAGCGTCTGCCTTGGGTGTAGTTGGCATCATGATCAGTGCGCTAATCCGTGGTGAACTGAACTTCAACATGTTGAAGGAGAGTGCCATCGCAACCATGCGTACTTGCGGCATGATCATGTGGATTGGTATCGGTGCAAGCGCATTGGTTGGTATCTACAACCTGATGGGCGGTATTGATTTTGTTGAAGAAACCATCCTTGCGCTCAGTGGCGGTAACGCGACAGTAACGCTATTAATCATGATGGCTATCTTGTTGGTACTAGGCATGTTCCTTGACTGGGTAGGTGTAGCACTTCTAACAATGCCAATCTTCGTTCCAATCATCACTGGCCTTGGTTTTGACCCAGTATGGTTCGGCGTTGTGTTCTGTCTAAACATGCAGGTGTCGTTCTTGTCACCACCATTTGGTCCTGCGGCATTCTACTTGAAATCAGTAGCACCAAAAGACATCAGCTTAGGTGAGATTTTCTCTTCATTACTGCCGTTCATTGCACTTCAAGTATTGGTTCTGGCACTGGTTATTATCTTCCCTCAGCTCGCGCTTTGGTGGCAATAACAGCGAAGGTTCCTGAGTGAGTTTAACGTTCAGGAACCTATCAATAGCAACACAAGTTTAACTATTAGATTCGATTGTCAGCCCCTGTTTTGGTTGGGGCTTAGGGAAGGCTTGCCTTATGAAAAGCAAAAAAATACTCGTGATGGGCGTATCTGGATGCGGAAAAAGCCTGATTGGCAGCCGTATCGCGCAGGCTTTAGAACTTCAATTCTTTGATGGCGATGACTTCCATCCGCAAAGCAACGTTGAAAAAATGCGTCAAGGTATCCCGCTGACTGACGAAGATCGTCAAGGATGGCTAGAAACACTGAATAAGCAATATATCGAACAACCAAGTGCTGTGATTGCATGCTCTGCATTGAAACCTCAATACCGCGAGATTCTGCGAGAGAACAATGAAGACTTAGTGATTGTTTACCTTCAGGGCAGTTTCGATACGATTTGGAATCGCCATAAAGCTCGTGAAAACCATTACTTTAATGGTCAAGAAATGTTGAAAAGCCAATTCGCAACCTTGGTTGAACCTGAGCTAGATGAAGCGCTATTTGTCGATATATCGCAAGATGTTGAGCAAGTCGTAGAAAGTGCACTCAAACAAATTAAGCAGATAGGTTAAACCATGACTCAGATAAAAAATGACATCGCGATGATTGGTTTAGGCGTGATGGGCAAAAGCCTTGCGCTCAACCTACTGGATAACGGCTTTAACGTTGCTGGCTTTGACTTGAATACAGACAATATTGATCGCGCCAGTTTAGAAGCAAAGCTGCTTAATGAATCGTTTACTGGTAAAGGTCAGTGCACACAAGGGACTAGCCTTGAACATGTGCTGCAAGGGCTCGCGAAACCGCGTGTCATCGCTTTGTCGGTTCCTGCTGGAAAACCTGTCGATATCGTCGTCAATAGCTTGCTTGATGCTGGCTTAGAAAAGGATGACATTGTTATCGATACAGGTAACAGCCTTTGGACAGATACCGAGGCGCGTGAAGTGAACTACAAAGGCAAACTGCGCTTCTTTAGCACCGCCGTTTCTGGTGGTGAAGAAGGCGCTCGTGTTGGCCCTGCGCTCATGGCGAGTGGTGACCAATCGGCTTGGCAATATGTGAAACCGATGTGGGAAGCGATTGCTGCAAAAGTGGATGCTAATGGACTACCGGTTGCTCAGTTTGAAGCGGGTGAAGCGTGCGCGGCGTATGTTGGTCCTTCTGGCACAGGGCACTATGTGAAAATGGTACACAACGGTATTGAATATGCAGACATGCAGCTAATTTGTGAAGTTTACCAGTTCATGCGTGATGTGCTTAATATGCCAGCACAAGAGATTGGACAAGTCTTTGAGCAATGGAACAACGGTGTGCTTAATAGTTACCTGATGGAAATCAGTGCCGATATTCTTCAACAAGAAGATGTGGTGACGGGTAAGCCATTCGTTGATGTTGTGCTTGATAAAGCAGGGCAGAAAGGCACGGGATTGTGGACAGCAGTTAACAGCCTTCAAGAAGGGTGTCCAACCCCAACCATTGCTCAAGCGGTTTATGCACGTGCGATGAGCGGTCAGAAATCACAACGCGTTCAAGGCAGCAAGCTTCTTAAAGGCAATGTTGCCGATGCGAGTCAGTTGGATAAAACAGAAGTTATTTCTGAGCTTCATGATGCTCTATATTGCGCCAAGTTGTCTGTTTATGCACAAGGCTTTGATTTATTAAAGACAGCGTCAGACAAAGAGGGTTGGAATCTCGATTTCACTCAAATAGCTAAGATCTGGCGAGCCGGTTGTATTATTCGTGCCGCATTCTTGCAAAGTATCACATCGGCTTACCAACAAAATAGTGAGCTTGAGAACCTGTTATTTGATGAGGCTTTCATCAAACAAGTGGAAGAGCGTGAGCTTGCTTGGCGCATCGCGGTAGCGAACTCAGCTCTGTATGGTGTGCCGATGCCGGGAATCAGCTCTGCTCTGAGTTACTTCGACTCATTACGTTGTGAGGTTTTGCCTGCAAATCTGCTGCAAGCGCAACGTGACTATTTTGGTTCTCATACTTATTCGCGAGTCGATAGAGATGAAGCTGAAAAATTTCACGTGACTTGGAGTCAGTCTCCAAGAACTGAAGTAAAAGTGAACGCTTAAACAATCAATAACGCCCTCAAATAAGAGGGCGTTATTTTTATTCGTTTTAAACTAAAACAAACATGTAGAACAATGTTGAACAAATCTATTAACTACTGACGTCACCATAACGTATGACCATCATCTCAACATGACTATCATAGGTTGCGCACCTTTGGTTGTGGGGATAATAGATTCCCTTGATTACTTCATGGTTGTTATAGAAAAGTTTTCCCCAAATTGAAAAGATGTTTAATGATTTCGATTATTACAATAATGCTGGAATAGAAATGCGTTCAATTCTTTCGCGTTATGGTTATGACGGGACTGTTTTATCTCAAAAGGTCATTCCTTTTCCGAACTTGTTTACTGGCGCACATTACTTCCCCTCAATTTATGAATACTTACCCGTAGAGCCTTTGAAAGCAGCAAGCGCTGTAGTTCAAGAGAATATCAAAATAATATATAGTAAATTTGCAAATTGTAGTGAGGTTGTAATGAATGTAATGCTATTTAGTAACGGTAAGTTACCAGGTGACACATCACTTTTAGAGTATGGTAAAGAGTGGATTCGTCCAATGATGGAAAAGACTCAGCCTAAAAAAATGTTGTTTATTCCATTCGCAATGATTCGAGGGCAATACTCGGATCGCACGCAGCAATTACAGCAAGTGTTCGATGAATATGATTGCGAAGTGGTGAGTATTCATGAAGCCGAAGACCCAGTGCAAGCCTTGAAAGAGGTTGATGGTATCATCATTAGTGGCGGTAATACGTGGGTACTTAACCGTATGCTTCACGACCTAGGCTTGGTAATACCGATGCGTGATGCTGTGATCAACAAAGGTAAGCTGTTTATTGGTTGGAGTGCGGGAACAAATGTCGCAACCCCAACGATCCGTACTACTAATGATATGCCAATTGTCAGTGCTGCTATCTTGCCTGCGCTTAATTTTGTGCCATTTCAGATTAACCCTCACTATATAGAAGCATCCATTTCTGGGCATATGGGCGAAACACGTGATGAACGTATTGAAGAGTTCTTGTGCATGAACCCAAGTGAAGTCGTTGTTGGTATCCCTGAAGGGACGATGCTGCAAGTGTGTGAAGGAAAATTAACGTACCACACCGCGACAGGCAAGCCAATGAAGCTCTTTAAGCATGGTCAACTTGCTGAAACGTTCACGGCGGACAGCGATCTTGCATTCTTGATGGACATCGGTTGCTAGGTAACGAATAGAGACAGGCTACTGCCTCTTAATAGGGGTTGGCTATGTACGCAATTGCAATGGGTTATACGAAACCCCAATCTTGATCATCCAAGGTTGGGGTTTTTAATACGTAATATACACATCAAGTGTAAGTTGAGAACTTATTGACCATCGTCTTCGAAAATAAGAATTGTTAGTTTTATTGGTGGCAAAGCGACGTGTGTGTTTATGATCTGATATCAAGTTTTAGGTGTTTAGTTCTTCTAAAGTAGTCGAAATTCGTTACTATGTTACCAGTAACATTAATCGTAACCATGATGCTGTCAGTATGCTAAGTAAGAAAAAACGTCCCACATTACAAGATGTTGCCAACCTAGTTGGTGTCACCAAAATGACCGTCAGTCGCTGTCTAAGAGACTCTTCACAGGTATCAGAAGCACTGCGAGATAAGATCAGCGCTGCAGTCGACGAGTTAGGTTACATCCCTAATCGTGCGCCAGACATTCTTTCTAACGCAAAAAGCAATGCTATCGGTGTTCTTGTTCCCTCGTTAACTAACCAAGTTTTCGCCGAAGTTATCCGTGGCATTGAACAAGTCACCGCGCCTGCAGGCTACCAAACCATGATTGCCCACTATGGCTATAGCGCAGAACTGGAAGAGCGAAGCATCGCTTCACTGCTTTCTTACAACGTTGACGCGATTATCCTGTCAGAAAATGTGCACACAGATAGAGCGCGTAAAATGCTGCAGACTGTTTCTATCCCTGTGATTGAAATTATGGATTCGGTGTCTCCCCGTATTGAACAAGCAGTGGGCTTTGATAACTTTGAAGCGGCTAGAGCGATGACTAAAACCATGCTCGATCGAGGGCGTACCAATATCGCTTATTTGGCTGCTCGAATGGATGAACGTACTCGCTTGAAAATGGCGGGATATGAGCATGCGATGCAAGAGGCCGATAAAACGCCAGTAACGCTGCAAACGGAAGACGCGTCCTCGTTTACTTTAGGCGCAAAACTGATTGGTGAGTTACTTGATAAGCATCCTGAAGTGAATGGTATTTTCTGTACTAACGATGATTTGGCCATTGGTGCTTTTTACGAATGCGTACGACGTGGTATTCAAGTACCCGAGAAGATGGCGATTGCGGGTTTCCACGGACACGACATCACAGTGGCGATGACGCCGCGTTTAGCGACTGTAGTAACACCAAGGGAGCAGATCGGTAAAGTCGCTGCACAGCAAGTTGTAGCGCGTCTACAAGGCAACAAAGAATGGGTGGCGAAGCTGGATCTCGGTTACGAGATTGAAGTGGGAGAGAGTATTTAATCTTACACTTCGGCTTTGCTCTTCATTGGATTCAAACTAAAACGCCCTTAACGAGATGAACTTCGCTAAGGGCGTTTTTATTTATCTGGCAAAAAGATGTATGTAGTAACAGACTTAACCCGCTAAAGCTTGAGCATCTTGTTGCTTCAACACTTTGTGGCCGTCTTCAGTGACGCCACGTTTCCAGTAGCTGCTGATGTAGATGTTCTCTTTCGCGACTTCTTTTTCGTTGCGGAAGTATTGTCTCAGCTCGCGCATGCTTTCAAACTCACACGCTGCCCAAATTGAAACCTGACCGTCTAACCATTCTAAATTGCGAACCGTTTGTGAAAGTGTTTCTTCAGTTTCATCTTCAATCAACCAAGTGACTTTTATACCTTTAGGTGCTTCAAGCGTTTGTTTATCTGCTGCTGAATTGATCTGGATGACGGCGTGACCTATTGCGTGCTCTGGAAGCGATTTTACTTTTGCAGAAAGCGCAGGTAGGGATGTCATGTCTGCAGCTAAGAAGAACCAGTCTGACCCTAGGTTAAGTCCTTGAATTAAACCTGGGCCAGCCACTGAAACTGTGTCACCCACTTTCGCGTTCATTGCCCACCTTGCTGCAAAACCACACTGCAAATCTGTAGTGATGTGGCGAACGAAATCAACCTCAATCCAGTTTTCTACAGGGTTGTACTGACGAATGGTGTAAGTGCGCATGGTTGGGCGCTCATATTCGTTCAGTTGGCTTAAATCAGTGGTGCCGAGTGGCGAGAACAAAAGCTTGATGTAGCCGCCGGCACATTCGGTTGGGTACTTACTTAATCCTTCACCGCTAAGCGTTATACGCTGCATGTTCGGTGTAATGGTTGAGGTTTGAGTAACAGTTAATGTGATAGGGCTAGGCTTGCTCATATAAGGCTCTCTCAGGTTCTGATTCCGACATCATAATCCTGAACTAAAAAACACTCAATACTAATAGTTATCATTTACTTTGATTTACACAGAGCAACGTAACTTGAATCACCAATTTATTTACCCTGGCATCCATACCGACAAAAAAGCCCTTTAGAAAACTAAAGGGCTTGAAGTGTTATAGCTATTTAACGTGAGCAGAATTAGCTGTTTGCTTGCTCTAGTTCGATCGTCTCATCTGCGGCTTTCGCTGCGTCTAGCATCTTACGAATAATGAACGATGCTGCCATTGCGATACCTACCATTACAACCGCTAGAACAGTCAGCATTTGGAAGTAATCACCGTAAACCGTTTGAACGATCTCTTGTGTGATCTCTTGGCCTTTCTCAAGTGCAATAGACGTTGAGAATACGGCACCAACAATGCCTGACATTGCGATTGCTACAGAGAATAAGCTTACTGAGAAGTTCTCGATGTGCTTAGGTGCAACAGACAGAATGAAGGCTACAACCATAGAACCAACAATAACTTCACCAAATGCTAGGAAGAAGTGGATTGCTAAGAACACTTCAGGGCGAATCAGAATGTCTTCACCTACGGTCGTTACTGCCATCGTTAAGATACCGAAAGCGATCGCCGTCAGAATGAAAGAGAAACCTACTTTGGTTGCGGTAGAGAAGTGAATATTTTTCTTTTCTAGCTTAGAGAAGATACCCGTAATAATAGGGCCTGCAACCATACACCAAAGTGGGTTCATTGCCATTGAAGCTTCCGGGGCTACAGGGATGAAGCCGAGTAGATCGCCACGCATTGTGTTGATCGCTACCATTGTCATCGACGTCATCATTTGGCCGTAGTACACGAAGAAGCATGTCGTCAGAAATGTGATGATTAAGATAGTACCCATTTTCAGCATGTCTGATTTCTTCGATTTCATCATCAAAGAGACAAAGTAGATGATTGCTGCCGCGCCGATCGCGTAAACGATGTTCTGACCAATATCCATGTTAGAGAACATGAAAAATACCAAGCCAATCATTGCAGCAGAAAGACCAAGGAACGCAGCCCAGTTTTTCGTGCTAACTGGTTTTTGGTCGATTTCAGCACTTGCTTCAACAAGGCCTTTGCGAACAAAGAGCATCATCAGAAGTGCAGCACCTGCTAGAACACCTGAAAGAAGGAAGCCACCGTGGAAACCGACAACTAGCACTAGCATTGGGAACAGGTATTGACCTAATAGAGCACCAATATTGTTTACTGAGTAGTTGATTGGGTAGCAATTTTCGAAATCTTCTTGAGTTTTGAACGTGCGTTTGTAAAGACTTGGGTAAGAAGGGGACATCAAACCACGCGCATAACTCGCTAAAGCAATACCACATAATGCCATTGGAACATTAGTCGCTGCGGCACCGAGTACCAGTAGACCGTACCCACTTGCGAATCCGAGAAAGGCAATGGTCAATGATCGGTATGCGCCCTGT
>NZ_JBFRVX010000649.1:0-7873 GCF_041475345.1 Vibrio sp. 10N.222.48.A3
AAGGTAACGAAGCAAAAGCGCTGTCGACATTGAAGCAAGGTATTGAAGCTCAGCCGAGATCGAGTGTATTGCCATACAGCACAGGCTTATCTCTGCTTCGTGTGAAAGATTACGAACAAGCAACGGAGTACCTTAAGCAAGCTGCTGAAACTGCACAAACCGACCCACAATATTGGTATGTGTACGGATTGGCTTTGGAGAAATCGGATGTGCTTGCGGCAAGTCAATCACTGCACAAGGCTTACCAATTTAGCCGCAACCTACAGCACTTGTATGCCCAGTGTGAAGTGTTGGCGCGAAACAGCCATATACCGGGCGTACCAAAGGCGTTTGAGCAATGTATTTCATCACTGAGCAAAGTGGCACCGCCGGAGGCCATTAACCAATTGAAAGCTAAGTTTAAATAAAGCGATGAGGTGAGCTTGGCTATGGTGCTTGCTGCTTATTCCGCTTGTAACCAATTATCGCGCTTATGAGCAATTATCACGTGTATAACTAATAGTTATGGGGCTTGTGAGTAGGATGTACGCAGCCAGATTGAATTAAGGGAAGACCTATGAACCATGCGCAACAAGCAATAAACCAACTGATTGAACAAACAGAGAAAAATGTTATCGGTCAGAGCCACGTCGTTCGGGCTCTGGTGATAGGGTTATTGACTAATGGGCATGTGCTTTTAGAGGGACTTCCCGGTACAGCGAAAACTCGTTCAGTGAAATTACTGGCGAACCTACTGAACACCAGTTTTGGTCGAATTCAGTTTACGCCTGACCTGCTGCCATCAGATGTAACCGGTACAGAAGTGTATCAAGAGCTTGATGGAAAGCCTCAGTTGCACTTTCAACCGGGTCCTATTTTCAACAGTATTGTTTTAGCCGATGAAGTGAACCGTGCTCCTGCAAAGGTACAAGCGGCTCTGCTTGAAGCCATGGCGGAAGGAACGATTACGGTGGGTGGTCAAACTCATATTCTTCCAGAGCTATTCATGGTGCTCGCTACGCAAAACCCAGTAGAGCAAGAAGGTACGTATCCACTGCCTGAAGCACAAATGGACCGTTTTATCATGAAAGTGACGGTCGACTATCCAGAAGATGAAGCTGAACGCGACATCATTCGACTTGTGCGCAGTGAGGAGCTCGGTAGCGAGACGAGTTCGGAATTAGTCACTCCAGAGCATATTGAACCTGAGTTGGTACTTGAAGCTCGCCGCCAACTTCCAGATATTGCCGTTTCCGATTTAGTTGAGAACTACATTGTGGCTTTGGTGATGGCGACTCGTAAGCCAGAGCGTTACCCAGAATCAGACTTATCGAAATGGATTGAAATTGGTTCAAGCCCTCGTGCATCTATTTCATTGGATAAATGCGCTCGCGCTTATGCGTGGCTGCAAGGGCGTGACCACGTCACGTTAGACGATGTGCGTGCCATGTTGCCAACCGTGTTAGGTCACCGATTCTCGCTGTCTTACGATGCATTGGCCGATGGTGTTGACCATCAAAGAGTGGTTGAAGAACTGCTCGATAATGTTGAGATTGGATAACTAGGGGGCGTCATGGCGAAGCCAACACAAGCTCCCAAATCGCAAGGCCTTGATCCACGTTTGTACTGTGATTATTCAAGGTTAGTGCGAATTCAGGCTCAAGCTGAGTCGTTTTCTCTACTGCCTCATCTAAAGGCGGGTAGTGTGCTGTCGGGTAGACACAACTCATTGTTCCGAGGTCGAGGTTTGAATTTCGAGGAGCTACGTCACTACCAACTTGGTGATGATATTCGTAACCTCGATTGGAAAGTCACGATGCGAACAGGCAAACCTCATGTTCGTAGTTATACCGAAGAGAAAGACCGTAATGTGATGATCTGTGTTGATCAACGCAGCTCGATGTTCTTTGCTTCTCAAAACACTATGAAATCTGTTGTGGCCGCCGAAGTCGCAGCATTGTGTGGATGGCGAGTGCTGAAAGATGGTGACCGAGTTGGTTTCGTTTTGGCGTCGCACCAAAAGCTCTTTCATACCAAAGCACAGCGTTCTCAATCGGACTTAATGTCTCAGTTAAAACATCTGACCAAAGCCAATCAAAGCTTAGGTGTCAGGGTGAGCGACAGCGAAGGTGTTGGGTTTAGCCAGTGGATTGAACTGATAAAACGAATGAGATTAAAGCAATCGACCTTAATCTTTATTAGTGATTGGCGAGATTGCCAAGAGCAACACCTTGACCGACTAAAGCAACTGCAACAACACAACGATATCTTAGCCATTATGGTCACCGATCCATTAGAACAATCATTGCCTCAAGATCTGGCAAGCGCAAACTGGGTGGTGGGTGATGGTCGCTTTCAACTTAATCTGGACAGCCAATCTAAGGTTAACCTTGCAAGTGAAAGCCTTGCCCAAAAAGCGGCACTCCAGAAACAGTCCCTTGCTAAATTAATGGCGATGAAAAACCTCCCTTATATCGAATTAGATACGTCTGGAACTCATATTTCTCAGCTTCAAAAGCTGGTGGGAGGGCGTTAGATGGCCGTTGAACATACGCCTCCAAGTACTTATATCCTTCGCGATCTGCACGATGTCGCCATTCCCGAGAGCGTGAGCTGGATGCCGCAAACTATTGGCTGGAAGATCCTTGGCGTCATTCTGTTATTGGTCGCTGTCTATCTGGCTTATCGTTTAGCGCTAAGGTGGTGGAATAACCGTTATCGCAAAGAAGCGCTTCAAGAACTCATGGTACTGGATGCAAGAGACAAGAACTCAACTGAACGAACCTTTAAAGTCCTCAAAGTGGTACTTCGTTACCTAGACAGCAGCAATGCAAAGCTGTTTGGAAAAGCCTATGTAAACCGTCTGAACGCTTATCTGCCTGTTAGCGCTAACACAAGTGAAAACAGCAATGCGTTCTTTGCCGATGAAGTTTCGGAATTATGGATGCAAAGCCTAATTGACCCTAATGTGCGTCTGAGCTTTGAACAGCGATTAGAGGTAATTCAAACCGCGATGATGTGGCTAAAACTTCACAAGCCGAATGTACAGGTAACGGTTGAGGGGCAAGACAATGTTTGATGTTTTATCTGCCAGCTTTGAATTTGCGCACCCACTGTGGTTTATCGCACTACCTTTGCCTTTACTCGTTTACTTCGCCGTACCTGCTTATCGCACTAAACAAATGGCCATCAAGGTGCCATTTTTCAGTGAGTTGGTTGAAGCGATTGGCGAGGCTCCATCAGAAGGTGCAAGCCAATTAACACCAAGCTGGTGGCAACGCACTACGCTGATCATTACCTGGGTATTAGTGATCTGCGCATTAGCGAAACCTACCATTCTTGGTGAGCCACAAGTTCGTGAACAATTAGGTCGCGACGTGATGGTGGTTGTCGATTTGTCTGGCTCAATGGCTGAACAAGATTTTACGTCTAAACAAGGGGATAAAATCTCTCGCTTAGATGCGACCAAAGAGGTGTTAGCCGATTTCGCGAAAACCAGAAAAGGGGACCGACTCGGTTTGATCTTGTTTGGTGATGCAGCGTTTGTACAAACACCGTTTACAGCTGACCAAGATGTGTGGCTTGAACTGCTTAATCAAACCGATGTGGCGATGGCAGGACAAAGCACGCATTTAGGTGATGCGATTGGCTTGGCGATTAAGGTGTTTGAACAAAGCGAAAAGCAGAGTGCTGCGGTTCAAGATTCAAGTATTGATGCGAACGTGAAAGAGAAAGTTGTGATTGTGCTAACTGATGGCAATGACACCGGAAGCTTTGTTGAGCCTATCGATGCCGCAAAAGTTGCTAAGGCTAAGGGCGTTCGAATTCACGTTATTGCGATGGGCGATCCGCAAACCTTTGGTGAAGTGGCTCTGGATATGGAAACCATCAAGCGAGTGGCTCAAGAGTCTGGTGGCGAAGCCTTTGAGGCGCTTAACCGCGACGAACTGACCAAAGCCTACGCTCAAATCGGTGAACTAGAACCACAGTTATATGAAAGTACCACTTATCGTCCTAAACAGGGGTTACATCATTACTTGATGGCCATTGTTGTTGTGATGTATTTGACTGCCTTTAGTCTGGCGACTTTACGTAGAAGGTCGCTTTTGGCTTCTAAAACTAAAAAATTGAAAGGAGAGGATGATGCCTGATTCTCTCACTCTGCAACAGTTCTTTACCCAGTTTCATTTTATCCGACCTTTGTGGTTGTTGGCCTTTATTCCGATGTTCTTCCTGTTATGGGTTCGTTGGAGAGAAGAGACCAAACCAACGTGGAAAGACATTCTACCTGCACACTTACGTGATGCATTGACCATTGGTGAAACAGGCTGGCGTAGGCAGCTGCCATTGAAGCTATTGATGGTGATTGTAACTATCGCCATCATTATCTGTTCTGGCCCAACATGGCAGCGTGAGGCTTCACCTTTTGGGGAAGACAAAGCGTCGATGTTAGTGGTGCTTGATAACAGCGAATCCATGCTGGCGAAAGACTTACCACCGAGTCGCTTGGAACGCTCTAAACAGAAAATTAGAGACTTATTAGCAGCGCGCAAGGGCGGTAATACGGGCTTAGTGGTTTACGCAGGCAGCGCACACGTCGCGATGCCTGTGACTCAAGACAGCAAGGTATTCGAACCGTTTCTAGCGGCTATCACACCCGACATCATGCCGGTATCAGGTAAGTCAGCAGAAGAAGCACTGCCACTCATAAATCAGCAATTGTCTGGTGAGCTAGGTTCGTCAGTGTTGTTGGTATCGGATGGTGTAAATCCAAGTACCATCAGAGCGTTCGAGAACTTCTTTAACGACAACCCGTATCAGTTGCTTATTCTAGCCGCAGGAAACAGTAATGTGGTGAGCGATAATCCTGTCGACCTCGATTCATTACGCAATTTGGCGAGTAAGACAGGTGGACGACTGATCGAAGTGACCGTTGATGATTCGGATATCCAACAACTGAACAGAGCGGTTGAAAGAAACATGCAGCTCAACGGCGAATCTTCAATGCCTTGGAAAGACATGGGCTATGGCTTGCTTATCCCAATGGCGATTATCATGTTGTTGTGGTTCAGAAAAGGATGGCTGGTGCAGTGGTGTGTCGTTGGTCTAGTGATTTCGGGCAGCATCTATTCACCAAGCACTTTTGCGAAAACAGTCAACTTAACTGCTGAGAAACCCGTTGTGGTGGAGTCGGTTACGGCTTGGGACAAAACAGCTCAATGGTGGTGGGACTTATGGTTAACGCCCGATCAGCAAGGTCAACGCCTGTTGAATCAGAAAGAATATCTTCAAGCTGCCAAACATTTTACTGACCCAATGCGAAAGGGCGCGGCTTATTACTATGCTCGTGATTTTAAGCTCGCTCACAGTGCATTCCTGCAAACCAAAACTGACCTTGGTTTATACAACGCGGCGAGTGCGTTAGCCAGACAGCGTGAATATCTTGCGGCGCGAGACCTTTTGAAATTATTAAGCGAGAAAGAGGATCTGTCACCAGAACTAAGAACGGATGTGGAAAACAATCTTGCTGTGCTTAGTGGGATTGTCGAAGAGGTTAACCGAACCAGTGAAAGTCAGTCCGGGACCACAGATGGCCCTGAAGAGTCTTTAGAACTCGAAGACGATCAGCCGCGAACGGGTGATGGCGCTGAAGAAGAAACGGTAGCGGAATTGATGCTCAAGGAAACGCTTAATGCCAATGAAATTTTGGGTAGCCAAGAGCTTGCCGATAAGTGGTTAAAACGAGTCGAAGCGGACCCTAAGTTCTTCTTAAAGTCCAAGTTCCAAATTCAATTAAGAGACCCTGCACCTTCCATCGAACAAGCGTCAAAACAGGAGCAAACCCAATGAGTCGATATCATTTAGCTCTTGAAGCCATTCAATCAAAGAGAGTGCGATTTAGAACCCATAAGTGGTTACTGTCGATGACTCTTATATTGAGTTGGTTTTCTCCTTTTGTTGCTTCTGCTGCCGATATCTTCGATCTCCAAAAAAGTGGTGACGTTGAGCTTATCGCTTGGGTAGGGGAAAAGCCAAAGTCAGGCGATAAGATAACGCCGACTAAAGTGAGCGTCAATGAGCAGGTAATTCTGAATATTGAGGTGGCGACGCCGCGTTGGTTAACGGGAGGGACTCGAATCGGCAGTATCGAAATCCCTAACGTGATCGCTAAGCAACGTAACCAACTCGCGACTAATTACACGGAACGGGTCAATGGCACTACATGGTCGCGTCAACGTTGGGAAGTGACGCTTTATCCGATGACTTCTGGCGAGTTTGTGATTCCAACCGTACCGGTTCGTATTCAAGTGTCAGCTCCTGATGGGTCAAACGTTGGTGGCACGCTTTATACGCAGCCGATTAAGTTTGAAGCCTCATTACCGTCTGGTTTGTTAAGCGATGAATCGCCTTGGTTTTCAGCGACAGACGTGGATGTTGAGCAGCAATGGCAACGTTCGAGCGAAGACTTAAAAGTGGGTGATGCGGTTACTCGAACCGTGACGATCAAAGCGAAAGACAGTTTGTCGGTGTTACTTCCCAATGTGTTGACCAATGAATCGACACAGCAATATCAAGCTTACCCGCAACCTAATCGTTTAGATGACACACAAGAACGTGGTGACTACCGTTCCAGTAGAATTGAAGAGACGGTTTATGTGATTCAGCAAGGTGGTGAATTTACCTTACCGGAGTTCACATTCCAGTGGTGGGACAGCAAAAATCAGCGTCTTGAGAGCGTGGTAATAAAAGGCGAAGTGTTTGAAGCAAAACACACATTCCAATCCTTCATCAAAGCTTACATGTCGGTCTTTATAAGCGTTGGTTTGGCAGTGGTCTTATGTGGCATGTTATTCGTTGCGGCGAAGCGCTATTACAAAAATCGACCAACACCAAGTTGGTTGGTATTGCGTCGTTTGCTTAAGCAAAATAATTGGCCCGCATTGAGAACCTTTATCTATCGTCAATTACGAAACGAAACCTCTCAGCTAGAACTGAATAAAGCGCAACTTGGTAAATTGAATGGACAGAAACGTTGGATAGAAGACAGTGAATCCCTCCAACAAGGGCGAGAAGACAAAAACGTATTTACTCGTTTGTGGAGAGGGTTACGTAACTTACCCAATGACACATCAAACTCAAGCAATTCTCGTTCAATTTTCGACCGCTTGAAAATCCCTAAAGCCTTGCCAAACTTAAAAGATAGAACTAAGTAGCAAACTTTAGTTATTCGCATCGAACAAAATCGGCAGGCTCTCTACTATAGGGGACCTGCTTCTTTAATATGGAACTGTATGAAAAGCACCGAACTCAATTTAATTCCTATATTTGTTGCTATCTATGAAGAGCAGAACTTATCTAGGGCTGCTAATCGCATGGATATAAGCCAACCTGCTGTGAGCAAAGCGCTTGCACGGTTGCGAGATATCTATGACGAGCCACTGTTTCACCGTACCACATCAGGCGTAGAGCCAACCACATTCGCTATTGATATCTATCCGGCAATGGCCGCTGCGCTTAAAAATTTCACTTCTACCTTATCCGCATCAAGAGATTTCGACCCCAAAACTTCAGGGCGCGTGTATTCAATTGCCTGCGTCTCGGCGGCGAGCTACGAAATGATGCCAAGAGTGATGCAGTTAATCAGCCAAGTTGCACCTGGTATCGCGTTAGAAGTTCACCCTCTATTTACGGAAGATTACGAGTCTGATTTAAGGCTTCAAAGACACGATGTTATTATCGATATGACACCTAAAGGAAGAACCATGCTCAAGCATGAGGTGATCTCTAAAGAGGAACTGGTGGTGGTGTGCCGCAAAGACCATCCTACGATTGGTGATACGATCGATATGGAGCAGTTCCTATCAGTTGAGCATGTGGTTGTATCTCGTTGGCA
>NZ_JBFRVX010000650.1:0-1544 GCF_041475345.1 Vibrio sp. 10N.222.48.A3
TTCTAGTTCTAGTTCTAGGTGTAGACGTAGATGCTATACGCTAGGTTTCACCGTCTGACCGTTGTAGTACTTGTCTTTCATCTTAAGCGCCACGTTCACTAGGTAAATCAACACAGGTACTTCAATCAGTGGACCGATAACACCGGCAAACGCTTGGTCTGAGTTGATACCGAATACTGAGATAGCAACGGCAATCGCTAGCTCGAAGTTGTTGCCTGTTGCTGTGAATGCAATTGATGCGTTCTTGTCGTATTCAATGCCCATCTTCTTACCAATGAAGAAGCTGATGAAGAACATTGCTGTGAAGTAGATAGTCAGTGGAACCGCAATCAACAATACGTCCATTGGCAGTTCTACAATCATCTCGCCTTTTAGGCTGAACATCAGAACGATAGTAGCCAGTAGTGCAATCAGTGTGATTGGAGAGATACGTGGAATAAACACTTCGTTGTACCACTGCTCGCCTTTCATCGACACAAGGATCTTGCGGCTTAGGAAGCCCGCTAAGAATGGGATACCTAGGTAAATAAGTACACTGTGTGCAATGTCGATCATCGAGATATCAACCATCATGCCTTCGTAACCAAATACTGGTGGAAGAACGCTGATGAACAACCACGCCATAAAGCTGTAGCTCACCACTTGGAATGCACTGTTTAGAGCAACCAATGCCGCGCCGTATTCTTTGTTACCGCCGCCGATGTCGTTCCAAACTAGCACCATCGCCACACAACGAGCTAGACCAATCAGAATCACGCCGACCATGTAACCTGGGTGGTCACCCAAGAAAGTCAGTGCCAACACAAACATCAGAATTGGGCCAACAAGCCAGTTCATGATCAAAGATAGTTTGATCGCTTTCTTATCTTTGACCACAGTGCCTAATAGGTTGTAGTTAACCTTAGCCAGAGGCGGGTACATCATTAAGATAAGGCCAATCGCAAGTGGAATGTTGGTGGTACCAACCGACATAGATTCGTTCCACTGCTCGATCTGTGGGAATAGGATGCCAAGCAGTACACCAAGACCCATGGCAATAAAGATCCACAGCGTTAAGTAGCGATCTAGAAAACCTAATTTTGGCTTCATGATATTTTCTCTTTGGTTGATATCGTCAATCGTCGAAAAGCGATATTGGGAAGCAAAAAAATACGCTTAATTTATTCCGTATTCGACAAACTAAGCGCGATAAATCTATTTCAAAATAGTGTCGATTAGCGTCTCAAATTGCTGAATATTATCTCGATTAATGCGGTAGCACATCTTCGGTGGTATCGATTCAGCAGTGATGAAACCAGAGGTTTTCAAGATTCTTAGGTGCTCTGATACTGTCGATTGCGCCAAACCTAATTCACTAACCAAGTCACTGTTCAAACAGCCGCCCGATTTTTCTAGCGTTGAAAGGATACTCAATATACGAACTCTTGCCGGGTGAGCGAGCGCTTTGGCCAGAGCTGCCATTTGCGTTTCAGCTTCGGTATCACCATGTCCGATTGGTAGAGCACAGCCACCAGTTGTAGGGCAAATTTCGTTCATATTGATGT
>NZ_JBFRVX010000651.1:0-4665 GCF_041475345.1 Vibrio sp. 10N.222.48.A3
ATCAGTACTGGGACAAATGAGTAAGGCGTGATGTAGAACTGAACTTCCATTGCTTTAATGACAGAATCTACTTGGCTCATGTCAACGTTACCTGCGTAGTGAAAACCAAACGCAGTAAACATGATGCCAGTAATCACGTAGCTGATTAACGCAACTGGCAGCATGCCCTTGATGTGCTCAACCACTTCAACACCAGACATTGAAGAAGCCAGAATCACTGAATCAGAAAGTGGAGACATCTTGTCGCCGAAGTAACAACCTGACAGCACTGCACCTGCAGTAATCGGTGCTGGAACACCTAGGCCTTGGCCAATACCCATCATCGCGATACCTGCTGTACCCGCAGCGCCCCAAGAAGTACCAGTTGCCAATGCGGTTAGAGAACAGATAATCATGGTCGCTAAAAGGAAGATAGAAGGGTGGATAGCTTTCAGACCATAGTAAATGATAGTAGGTACGATCCCGCCTGAGATCCAAGTACCAACAAGAGCGCCAACGGCTAAAAGTATTAAAACCGCGCCTAAGCCATTGGATATTCCTTTGAGTGCCGCTTTTTCTAAGTCTTTGTATTCGTGGCCAAGGCGAATACCGAGAACCATGATAATGAACCAGCCAATATACAAGGCAAGTTGAATTGGAAGGTCAAGCTTTGCAGTAAAGGAAAAAGCAAGGGATAGAAATAATCCTAACGCGATGAATACCTGCAATAGGTTCGGTAGGCGAGTTTTACTCTGCTTCATAAAAGCCTCTTGTGATTTCGAGCATTTATAGTGCTTCGTTATGGTGTGTGGTGCAAAACGGACACTACAGTAATTAGTTTATTATATCGAAAAAATACATCCAAGTTGTGATATTTGACTGCTAACACAGTTAATCATGGTTTCATTATCTGAAATATTGTTAAATTCATGGTTCTTACATGTTGAAACTTGTCGCGCGTTGTTTTCGTTTTGTGAAGTATTATTCTGGATAGTATTGATTAAAAAGAGGGATTTACTGTTTGTGACGCGAGTGGGATTAAGCTGCTTTGGCGATGCAAATGTTTGAATTTGAGGATAATGGGCGTTTTATCAATGAGGTGGATATTAAATGTCGATACAGGGATAACTGCACGATTCATTGCGTTCACTTAAAAGAAACGAAAAAGTTACACTTTTTGACAAAAAGCACTTGAGTTCTGTTTCTGAAAAACTTATAGATGGGGGAGAGCAATTTTTAATTTATACATGGAGAGTGAGCGATGAGAGTAGGTCTAGTTGGTTGGCGCGGTATGGTTGGTTCTGTATTGATGCAACGTATGGTTGAAGAGAAAGATTTCGACTTGATTGAACCTGTTTATTACAGCACGTCTCAGATTGGTATTCCTGCCCCTGTTTTGGGTGGTAAAGATGCGGGTCTACTTCAAGACGCTTTTGATATTGATAGCCTAAAACAGCTTGATGCGGTGATTACCTGTCAAGGCGGAGACTACACCTCAAAAGTATACCCAGCACTGCGTCAAGCAGGTTGGAAAGGCTACTGGATTGATGCGGCTTCTACCTTACGTATGGACGCGGATTCAATCATCACTCTTGATCCTGTTAACTTGGCTCAAATCCAACAAGGTATCCACGGCGGGACTAATACTTTCGTAGGCGGTAACTGTACTGTGAGCTTAATGCTTATGGCTTTGGGTGGTCTATACGAGAAAGGCATGGTTGAGTGGATGAGTGCCATGACTTACCAAGCCGCTTCAGGTGCGGGCGCTAAGAACATGCGTGAACTGATCTCACAAATGGGTGTGATCAACGACAGCGTAAGTTCTGAGTTAGCGAACCCTTCAAGTTCAATTCTTGATCTCGATAAGAAAGTCGCTGATACCATTCGTTCATCTTCATTTCCAACCGATCAGTTCGGTGCTCCGCTTGCGGGCTCACTGATTCCTTGGATCGATGTGAAGCGTGAAAACGGTCAAAGCAAAGAAGAGTGGAAAGCCGGCGTTGAAGCGAACAAGATTCTTGGCCTAGATGGTCAGCCAATCCCAATTGATGGCACTTGTGTACGAATCGGTGCAATGCGTTGTCACGCTCAAGCACTAACGATTAAGCTTAAGCAAGATGTGCCTATGGACGAGATCGAAGAGATCATCGCGACGCACAATGATTGGGTTAAAGTGATTCCTAATGACCGAGACATCACTGCGCAGGAGCTAACACCAGCGAAAGTAACAGGCACAATGTCTGTACCAGTCGGTCGTCTGCGTAAGATGTCGATGGGTAACGATTTCCTGAATGCGTTCACGGTAGGTGACCAACTACTTTGGGGTGCTGCAGAACCACTACGCCGTACTCTGCGCATTATCCTTGCGGAGAAAGCGTAATCGGCAAGATTGCTTAAATTCTATTAGCTGATAAACCGAAAGGGTTGACGATAAACGTCAACCCTTTTTAGTTTATTGATATCTCGTTATTCGGCCCTCGAAACTGCCCTTAAACCTCTTCGCATCTCGAGTCTGCTTTTATTTCTCTTCTGTAATGACACGCTTGTCGGGGTCTGCCAATTCACTCGCACAGTGTTTGCAATACATAGCATCCGAATCATGGCCGGCGCGGTTACAGTTCGGACACTTTACCAACTCTTTGTGCGAGTTCATCTCATTGCTGAGCTCTGCAGTAATAATCCCTGTCGGTACCGCTAAAATAGAGTAACCCAATAGCATGGTCAGAGAAGCGATCGCTTTCCCTAACGCGGTTTGAGGGATCATGTCACCGTAGCCAACCGTCGTAATGGTTACGATTGCCCAATAAATACTGTGGGGAATACTTGTAAAGCCATTTTCTGGCCCTTCAATAACAAAGATAAGCGCGCCGAAGATAACAACTAAGATGCCAACTGTGCTGAAAAAGATCAGTATCTTTCGTCTTGCCATTAAAAGTGAACGTAACAGAATGTTTGAATCTTGCAGGTAGCGAACCAGTTTTAGGATTCGGAAGATACGCATCACACGCAGCAGCCTTACCACACCCATAAATGAAGCGCCTGGGAAGATGATCGCTAAGTAGGTCGGAAGAATCGCCAATAGGTCCACGACACCATAAAAGCTGGTGGCATAAGATTTTGGTTTCGGAGAACAATAGAGCCTTAACAAATACTCAAGAGTGAAGAGAGCAGTAAAAGTGTATTCAATATAACGCAGCTGCTGTGACCATTCGGTCATGACATTAGGGATGGACTCTAAGATCAGAACCAATAGCGAAGCCAAGATTGCAACGATCAGAGAAATATCAAATGCACGTCCGGCTGGCGTGTGAGTACCAAAGATAATGACGTACAAATGATGCTTGAGTGGCTTGCGTGACATAAGGAGAGATTCATCTTTTGTTAAATGCATTAACAGTCATTATACAAGCTTCATAATAACGAGGCGAGTGAAAGCCCAATTGCTTTACTCGCCTCATCTATATTGCAATATTGTTGCCCTTTATAGAGCAACGGATTACCGTTAAACGTTATGCCAAACCTGGGAACAAATTACGTAGGCCATTGGCGATGAACTCGATGCCCAATGCGCCAAGAATCAAGCCCATGATACGCGTGATCACATTGATACCCGTTTGACCTAAAAAGCGAACGATAACTGGTGCTGAACGGAACAAGAGCCAAGAGCAGGTTGCAAACGCGATGATGCTAATGCCAATTCCCACAGTATCAATGGCTGCAGGGTAACGAGATCCGTAAACAATGGTCGAGCTGATTGCCCCGGGGCCCGCCATTAATGGCATCGCAAGAGGAACAACACCGATTTGCTCTTTGCTGATGTATTCAGATTTCTCTTGTTTATTCTGCTTATCTTCACCGAGCTTACCGCTCATCATCGAAAATGCGATGCTCAATAATAGCAAACCACCTGCAACACGAAATGAATCCAGGGAGATGCTAAACATATCAAGCAGCATTTGCCCCGCGACAAGCGACACAATCAGGATAACGGCAACGGCAATATTTGCTTGTAAGGCTGTCCTGTTCCTCTCTTCTGGCGGCATATGTGCAGTAAGGGAAACAAAAACAGGCATGATGCCGATTGGGTTTACGGCAGCAACAAGCCCAAGGAAGAATTGCATAAAAATTGCGAGTTCTAAGCCTTGCATGAGAGCGATCTCCAGTTAGCGAATTTTAAGGTTGAAGGTTTGATTCGGTGAATAGTCTGAGCGCGTAATGTAAGGGACAAATCGGATTTGCACGAATGAAAAAAACTAACCTGAAATAGGGGATTATTTTTAGAAAAACTAATTGAATATCACTTTTGTATTGGCGGTGTTGCGAGTTGGTTGTTAGTGTTTCATTTTGTAATTTATTGTCGAGTAACTGTTAACTGCTGCACGAATTTAATAAAAATTATGTCAAAATCTAGCCCGTGCAACGGTATGGATATACTCTCAGTAGCACGAATATGGCTGTATACATGTAATTTAACTGACTAAAAATGAAACTTTTTTACAGTTTATGACTCTATGTAGAAAAAGCTTGTCTGTTTGCTTGTTTTTTGAACTGACGAAAAATGTGATTTTAATCTATATAAATCATCATCTTAAGCATGTTTTTGCGATTGCCTTACTACTTTTTGGTTAATTCTTTTTGGGTAACTGATCTGGGTCAATTTTTTTCACACTGTGAAATAATATACTC
>NZ_JBFRVX010000652.1:0-6716 GCF_041475345.1 Vibrio sp. 10N.222.48.A3
TCTAAAGGCTACACTCGATTCTGTACCGTTTCTAGGATTGAAGCTGAAGCTTCAAAATTATTTGATATTATCCCTTCGTTAGACAATTTGGCTTTGCCTGATCTTATCCAAGAATTAGCCAGTCTATTTTGCGAATTAAATTTGTTACATCCTTTTAGGGAAGGTAATGGCCGAACTTTACGTTTTTTCTTTGAAGAACTCGTATTTGTCCTTGGCTACACCATCGAGTGGCCTAAAATTACTCAACAAGAATGGATTGATGCAAATATTGCAGGGGTATCACTCGATTTAGAACCGTTAATTACAATATTTCGTTTAGCTCTATCTAGTGAAAAACAAGACTGAATTTTTGTGCGATTGCATTAGTTTTAATCGCCTAAACTCAGCTGAGGAGTGTTGAACCGCTTTTTTCTGTGAAAAATAACGGGGCGAAAGTGGTTTAACTTATCTTCGCCGTCTAACTTGATGTAGCCAAAAACAGATCAAACTAAATTGGAACTGACAAACTTTAATGTCCTCGGACAATTACAGTGGGAATAGCTGATTTATAGAAGCCGCGTATCGAAAGAAATTTCGTGTTTTTTGGCTGTTTTGATGAGTTTTGGATAACCTGGATGTTTTGTGTTGAGCACATAGTTTTGTTCGCGAGGCACAATCACCGATGGGATCGCCAGCGCCAAGCTTGAATAGCTCGATAACCATTGATCACCGATTTCGGCTGTCTGAAGCGGGGCTGGCTCTTCATTCCAGTTGTCCGGTAAGTCGTCATTTTCAAGGACCAAAGCATCGGCTTCATCCAGTTCCAACGTAAACAAGACATAATTTTCAAGTACTTTGGTATTTTTGAGATGAACCAAGATTTCTAAAATGGCAAGTGACTCTGACGCAGCAACATAAACCGCAGACCGTCCAATAGAATTCCAACGCCCTCCGTACAGTCTGGAGCCTTCGCCATCGAAAGCTGACTCTTCCCACTTTTCCTTTACGATTCGGTACAAAGTGATCAAGAAAATACCCCATGCTCTAATCGTCCAATTAGGTTTAGCACACCCTCTGATTCAGCAGTTGTGGCAACCATATCGATAGGGCGGCGATTACCCAAACCAACCACAGGGGATTTGATCCATTCACACGCGGCCAAAATATCACCTTCAAACAAGTTGATGGTTTGGTTGAATATCTCAGCAAAACGGTACAAACGATCACTTTCGTCTTTGTTAAAACGTCCAGCTTTCGATCTGCGGTTTAGTGTGGCTGGTGGAATTGTAACAGCGGTAGCCAACTCTTTCTTTTCCAATTTAGAGTGCTTGGCTAGTTTGTCAAAAACATCAAAATCCAGACCTTTATGAACAGACTCATAAAGGGTTACCCCTCGCGATGGAATACCTACTTGCTGCCAAAAGCTAGCTGGCTGTTTAACAGGCTTGAATGCTTGCATTTGTGACATAACAATAACTCCTTATCAGATGGTAGTGTCATTATGTATCAGATGATTGCGGTAGGCAAGTTTACAAGTACATAGCTTGGAAAATTGGAGAGCGACAAGTAAGTTAGAGCATTCTCTGCTTTATTTTACCAGAGAAAGAAACGCCGCAATTCCAACTGTCGGAAGACAATAGAGATTGAGAACATGAGTCGCGACGACATGCTGACTCAGAACTGGACAAGGTTCATCTAGAGAGGGTTTAAAAGAGGTAATTGCTCCAATATCTTGCCAGACCTAGCCTTGTCTTTCAGAGATACCGCAATAAATCAGTTGTTGGCCATGCCAAATAGCATAGATGCCAGCAGCAACTTTCGGGCCATCAAAGATTACTTGCTACAACAAGCGTATTTTGCGAATAGATTAAAACTCAGCAGTCGCAAGTATAACGACACTTTGGATACGTAGAGCAACCATAAAAAGACATACCAGATTTAGCTCCTCGCTTAGCAACACGCATTACAAGCTTAGATTGGCAACTAGGACAAATCATAGATTCGACGCCTGCCCTGTGTGTTTGGGGCGATATTGAGGGTTTATTTTGAAAGCTGCGGCCATCTTCAATCATATGTACTAGTTCGCTGCCGTTGACTAGCCACAGGCGCTTATCTAGAGAAAAAGTGACAGCCTCAGAAGTAAAGTCTCCTGAAGTTACGATAATCATCTTACTGGCATTGTTCGCGATCATGACACCGTACATTTCCCTTAGAATTTGCACACCCACTTTGCGAGTTTTCCAATGCTTACATTGTACAAGGCTTAATTCACTATCTTTTGTAAGCCAAATATCAACACCGCCATCAGATTTTTGAGCGAAAGACTGTTTGACCGCATACCCTTGAGACTTAAAGTATTCTCCGATGTAACTTTCAAATTCGATCCAAGTCAGGTGATTTAGTGGGGAAGTATTCCTCTGAATTTTAATCTGAGTGTTCGTCTTGAGATAGCTTCTTTTCCTCTGATATTGCTTGAAAAACGCTATCGGTGCGGGGAGAAGAAATAAGAACGTAAAATATGGAGCCATCAAGGGCAAGTTTGGAGCAATAGCTTCAAAGATGAAATTATTGCTATCCACGGCCAAGCTAGGTAATAGATATGAAAGCCCAAAATAAATACAAGCAGAGAGTACTACGCTTAACCACCATGGAGCGTCCATTAAGTGCCATATGATTCCATCGTTTTTTCGTGCCATTTGAAGATTACCTGATAAGCATTTAGATGCATTAAAACACAAACGATAGATGATCGATAGATGGTGGGTATAGTTTGTAAGGTGATATTTATCAGGATGATAGCTATTGATGAGCTAAGGCTGGGAAGGCAACGCTTGAATTCGGATTCCTTGTTCGGAATCCGAACACTTCTAACTCATAGTTGTTGAGTAGACGACATACTCAAGTCAAGATGACCGTGCTCACCAAGCGACTACAAACCAAAGTCTGCATGACATCAAATTTGGGAGTTAGCAGATTTTAAGGCACTTTCATGATAAATTTGCCAACATGATAAAATCGATTAACAACCTTCAATTTATATGAATGACCAACTAACCCCAATCAACAAAGACCATTTGAAAAAATTTATCCGAGCAGAACTGGAGCTAACATGGTTTGATAATAAATCAGCTAGTCCGGATATGTCTTGGGTTACTCCTACGGTGCTAGACACATTGTTTACTGAGTTGATAACTCATACGCGTGGTAATCAATCAAAGGCTGCTAGGATGTTAGGGATCAACAGGGGTGGTTTCAGCAAAAAATTAAACCAGATTACAAGTAATGAACTTGGATTGGTTGAAAGCCTATAGGTATATATCAAGCCTATTAGGACACAGCAGAGGGCGTAGCCATCATTACCTTGAAAAACGCCGCCAGTCAGTAGCTTGGTCTAATTTACCCCGTGAGACATCACGGGGATTTACAGCGAAGCATGATAAGAACGGATAACTTTTGGCAGGGTAAACCAACAGCTTAAAACTGCTTTTGAACCGGGCAAGGGTATTGCTCTTTGAGAGCGGCAACAAGGTAGCTTCCAATATCGACACCTATACCTGCTTCCCCATATTTTTTTAGATTAGGATCGCGTTTGAGTCTTTTGTCGATGATTGTCATCAAATCTTTGGTTCTCCAACTATCTAAGCTTTCGCGATTGCTTGTATCTGTCATTGGTAAACAGTAGTCGATACGTTGGTTGCGAGCATCTAAGCGAGTGGTATAAAGATCCGCTGTATAAGCAGCAACACGAACACCGATCATTAAAGCTTGATACTCAGGGCTATCGGGCTCTTGATAGTGCTCAACGTAATAACGCATAGAGGCAGGGTTATGTTTACTGCCATACTTATCAATGTCTATCTCTATCTCTTCTGCCGTTAGACTCCCAAAGGAGCACCATACGGTTAAGCTTAAGACGCTCCATCTTTTCATCACTAATCCCTCCACTTTATACTGTTTATATTATCAGTTTTTCTGACTCCCCACTTGGGCTGCTTAATAATTAACCATTATTTATAGATTAAGAGCGGGATTTATCCTCTTCCTTTTGTGTTGGCTGCAAGGTTGATGGTGGCTCAACACGGTTACTGGTACTCTCAAATTGACCGCGAGTTTCATCCACGATTTGTGAGTGGTTGTCGGGGTTGTAATAACGCTCTGTGCCGCCGTGTTTCTGATGCTGATCCAGCACCGTTTGACCGGTATTACCTAGAGCCTTGCCTTTAAATTGTTCCCCCACCATCTTTTGCCACTCGGCTTGGGTCGGCTCAGAATTAAAGGTACGTTCGTGCTCTTCTTGCGTGGGTAAGCTTGCGAGCACAAAATCTTTAAACGTATCGGTTGTTTTAAATGCTTCCCATTCATTAGATCGAGATTGGCGAGAGTCATCATTATTGCCCGTTAGGATTTGTCGAGCTTTTCCTTCTTTATCAGCATATTTTTCCTCAACAAACTCTTGGAACGGCTTTTCCAGTTTCTCAGTCAGGCTGGCCATATGACGTTGCTCTTGGCTGTTGACTTGACTGAGCGTATTGACCTCTTGTTGAGCTTGTGTCGTGGACGTAATTAAACCTTGCGTCTCACTAAAGTTCGCCGTAAAGCCAGTGGCGTAAGTGCCCATCTCCGTATTACGTTCATCGGTCGAGAGGCGGTTGCTCGCCTCGATGGTTTGGTTGGCACCAGAGCGGTAGGATTCGATGGCGGCTTGCATTTGGCTTTGTTGTTCGTTGCTCATGCTGCTGAGCGTTTCACGCTCTTCCTGTGTCCATTTTTGTCCCGTGGACACGTTCACACTCCCATTAAACCCTACGGCGTCACCGAGAGCGCCGCTTGACAGTCCAGCGTTCACGTCATAACCGCCGTACGCTGAGTGTAAGAAGGCATTCGCTTTCTCATGGCTCCATCCGGTTGCCGCACTGACTTGCTCAGTGGCGGAGTTGACCTGCTCTAAGCCTTTTGAAGCCGCCGCACTCGCGCCGTGTCCATGAGTTAAACCATAACCTTGGGTTGACGAATAACTCTCTTTCCAATCGGCCATCAATTGAGAGCCACTTTGTGTGCTTTGCGACAAGGCCGCTTGTTGTGTCGAAAGGTTGGATTGAGCGCTAGTATGCAAGCCTTGCACCGCTTCACTGTATTGACTAGAGCTGGCGACATTCCACTGGAAATTCGACGCGGTAGGGCTAGTGTCATACACCGTTCTATCACCGTATTGCGTTGAAAGCATACCGTCTTCGCTTTGCGTGGTACTGCCGTGTTGTTTCAGCAATGTCGACGTATCAAACTTATTGCCATTGACGTTATTAAACGTGTGGGTCTGCATTTGCGTATTACCGTGGCTGATGTCACCGCTTGAGGCCGCTGCCGACGTACGGGCATTGGTTTGGTTTATCATCCCCGCCAGTTGGTAGTTTAAGCTGCTCATCATGGCCGCTGCGCCCTTGGTTAACGCCAAAGCAATCGCGGGGGTGGACATCATCAAGTATCCGGTAATGGAGGCGTAACGCGTGTTGACGTAATCAATGCCGCTCATGTTCGAGAGGGTAATGCCGCGTAACCCTTGTGTCGCGCCCTGGGTCGCCCCTTCTAAGAACCACATCATTATAGCGTTGAGGATGGTGAATATCATAGGCCAAGTGGCCAGATAGAAAAAACTGCCAACGTAGTTTTTAAGGACAGGCAGCGCCATATGTGGCAGCAAGGCAATGATGGCAATGATCGCCCCAAAGCAGACAAACAAAATCACTCCTATCGAGTGCATCATTGGAATGAACTCTTTGGCTTGCAGCCCAATGTTGGCCCACATGGTGGTGGTTTGCATTTGGTTGGCGGTGTAGGCGTAGTTGGCCGCGATACCTCGGTGCGTGTTTTCGATGTTCCATCGCGTCATGTTGATGACCATGTTCTGTTTTAAAATATCGACCGCGTTGTTACTGACCCCAATTAAATCTTGGTGACTATTCTCGATGGCGTTTCTTAAGAACGTTGATTGGATGTTGCTCTCTCGTCCCAAGATATACGCGCCCAGTTTATTCATGGTTTGATTGGCCTCTTCATCAAATTGTTGAGTGAGTTCAGGAAACGCGTCGCGGCAGGTTCTGTATTGACCCTGGGGGTTATAGAGCCCACGAATGGGGGACATCGATTTTGTGGCGAGAAAACCCAGCAAATCCGGTGCTTGCAGGATGTTTTGCATGGTGTATTTTTTGTTAATTCGAATGTCTCCGACGATGCAGTTGTGATAAAAGTCTTTCCAATAGCGTTGCAGATCAATGGTTTCGGCGTTGGCGCTACGAAGCAACGTGTATAAATTCGAACCAAACACCATGCCTGAGGAGCTGTAGCTTTCATCCTCTGTACTGCTAAAGACGATTTCAATGCCTTCGGTTAAGCCGTGCATGAACGTGGTGGCCGCCCAACCGGGTATTGCGACGATGTAAGGCACGTTATTCACGTAATAAATGCGCATAGGATTTTGCGCGTCATTGATATGGACGGTGGCTTTCATGCTGATAAGAAAAGTGGGGATAGCCAAGTAAATGAACATAAAACGCATCACATGTTTCGCGTCTCGAGACACAAAAAATAGGGTGGCACTGATGATAAAGGCCAGTTGTAAGGCGATTTCGATTAACGAGCCAAAGGTGTTGGTGGTAAAAAAAGTGGCGACGGCGTTCAAGGCTCGTTGTAATTGAGGGCCTGCGCCATAGAGATAAAAGTCTAAGGTCATTGGGGATCTC
>NZ_JBFRVX010000653.1:0-1620 GCF_041475345.1 Vibrio sp. 10N.222.48.A3
GTAGCAGCAAGATCTTCGCCGTTCTCGAAACGCTCTTGTAGAGAAGCGAATTGAGCAGCTTTGTCTTTCATTAGGAAGTTGATACCGTAAAGTGCAACACGACGGTAGTCACCAATGATACGACCACGGCCGTAAGCATCAGGAAGACCAGTCAGAACACCAGACTTACGACATTTTAGGATATCAGGAGTGTAGATATCGAAAACGCCAGCATTGTGTGTTTTGCGGTATTCTGAGTAGATTTTTGAAACCATTGGGTCAAGAGTTTCACCGTATGCTTTACAAGAACCTTCAACCATACGTACACCACCGTTAGGGATGATTGCACGTTTTAGTGGCTTCTCAGTTTGTAGACCAACGATAGTCTCAAGATCTTTCTCAATGTAACCTGCATCGTGAGCAGTAATGGTAGAGATAACAGAAGTATCGAAATCTACAGGTGCTTTAGTTGCGTTTTCCTGTTTGATACCTTCCATTACCGAAGACCAAAGCTTGTTAGTTGCTTCAGTACCCTCAGAAACTAGGAAAGACTCGTCGCCTTCATATGGCGTGTAGTTCTTTTGAATGAAATCACGAACGTTTACTTCGCTTTGCCACTCACCTGCAGCAAAATCTTCCCAAGCTTTAGCAAATTGCTCTGCCATGACATACCTACCTTTTTAGTAGAAAAAATACGTACATTAACACTGTTGAGCCAGCGCCCCTCGTAAGGGTAGTACACTCTTATTAATAACAATATATATGAGCATATGAGCGTCATATGGTTATATATATTGTCACTACCTTTTATATGTTGTCTTTACTCTATGTATTCAAGACTACGCTAAAAAATTTCTGCAAACCTTAAACTAAATCAATAAATGCCAAAAAAAGTTGAAAAAATTTGAGTGGCAGGGGTTGCCACCCAAACTTTTTTTTAATCCCGATACTACTTTTGTGTAGTAATGAGCATTATAGCCAAGCTTTTAGGCCATACTGACTTTCTAGCATACCAACTGCAAGCATTGCTACTAAACAGATAACTAAAACGCCAACTGGGATTACAATCTTGTCTACAAATGATAGACGCTTCGCGCGCTCTTTATCACCAATTAGACCGTTGTTATCAAGAAGCATAGTCAGAGCCCATGCTAATACAGGGTTAACAACCGCTGAACCGAAGATACAGATACCAGCTGCTTGAGAATCCTTTGAATCCTTAACCATTTGCATACCCGCTTCAAGTAGAGGTAGAGATACACCTACAAGTAGCGCAACACGCATCACTGGTGGCCATACTGCAACGTCCATTGGGAAACCAAGAATCGCAACAATAATACATAGAGAACCAAGCAAGATTGCGCCGCCAGGAATTGGACGTTTCGCGATTGCTGCTGGGATCATGTAAGTACCCCAAGAAGACGTGATGTTACCACCACCAACCGCTGTACCTACCATTTGACGAACTGAACACATAGTCATAGTGTCATCAACGTCCATCAGAACTTTTTCAGACTTTTTAGGGTAGTTTAGTTCTTGGAAGATACGGTGACCTAGGAAATCAGGTGACCACATCGCTACCGCTAGGATTGCAAATGGTAGAGAAGCGATGAAGTGTTCAACGTTTGGCAAGCCAAGCAT
>NZ_JBFRVX010000654.1:0-4010 GCF_041475345.1 Vibrio sp. 10N.222.48.A3
CATTAACGACACTGTCATCTTGAGTGACGGCTAAAAATGCTGGCCTGTCGAATGGTTTTCTTTTTAGAGATTTTTGAACCTCGTAGCTAGTCCAGTAATACTGCGCAAAGCCATTCAAAGGTACGCTATTGTATTTCATTAGATTGTTGTGATTTTGCGGATCGCCTTGGAACACCCAATCCACAAATAGAGCGCCAGCAGGTGCAAGGAAATCAATATCACTGTCAGATTTAAACGCGGGAGAAAACAGATACAGAGCCTCTATGCTTGGGTCGCTATTCGCATAATCCGTCACCAAATTCGCGCCAGTAGAGAACCCAGATAAAGAAACCTCCAGCCCCTCTTTCTGCATAATTTCAACTTGATTTTTAACCGTATTTTCCCAATCAGATATACTTATCGGCACTAAATCGGCCGGGCGACTGCCATGTCCCGGAAGCAACACACTACGTACTAAGTAACCGTCATCAGCGAACTCTTTAGCAACATCGACAAAAGACCATGGAGAGTCACCTAAGCCATGCACAAAAATAATGCCTTTTTTCACCGAATTTGCTTGGTTTGGCATGATTTCAAAAGGGGTATTATACGAAAGCTCCGCTGCATGATCGTCTTGCAAAAACACACGATTCTCTTCCAGCCAAGCTTGAATGGTTTGTTGATATTCGGAAAACGAATCAAACTGTTGCACTGGAAATGCACTTGCGGAGGTGTCATAGAGCGGATGATCATACTCCTGCTCGCTGCTAATACAGCCAATCAGCAATAAAGCACACACAATTAAAATAAGAGGCTTAAACCTAAATTTCATAAAAAACGACCTTTTGTACCTAGTTTGACATGAAAGATGTTGATGAGTTGTTCTGCTTATTACTGGGGTTCCGAGACCATGCCAGCCACAATAGGCCGCTGATCACACCTATAGACAATTGGATCACACCAAGGTTTTTAATCAAAGAGTCAGACTCGACAGAAACCAACATCATCCCCATCGCGCCACAAATCATTGACGTAAATTGAATGATTGCAACGGCAGAACCAGTGTCCTTGTCTTGTTGTTCAAGCATTAGGTTAGTACCAGGCACTCGCGTTGTGATGGTGGCTAACGTAGCTAATCCGATTAATGGGGCGAACAACCAAGCCGAAGCTTCACCAAGGCTAAAAGTCAGTACTCCACACAAAATCAGAAGCATGAAGCAGAAAGAAATAATTCGTTTTGCAGGCCAATATTGAGTAATTTTGATGTAAGCCCGAGGTCCAAATGAGGCAAATAGAGCATTTAGCGCGAAGATATAACTAAACTCTTGCTCGCTAAAATTAAAGTGCTCAACATAGATGTAAGGACCCGCAGCCACAAATGCCATCATCGACATTGGAGTAAGCGAAAATACTGCCAGTAACAACAGAAACCGTGGATTCTTGAGTACTACTCCCAGCCGTCCCCAAGATCTCACTACAGATCCGCTATAACGAGATACCAACGTTTCTGTCAGACAGAGTGAAAGCACAATCGATAAAAGGCCAAAGACACCAAGCGCAACAAAAATCATCTGCCAAGTGGCAACCTTAAGTAATAATGCCCCTATTACTGGCGCCACCATAGGTGCAATAACCACCAGCGACATAATGGTCGCCATTATCTTCTCTCGTTCTCTCCCATCGTAAAGATCTTTGATAATTGCCACAGCGACAACCGTGACGGCACTACCACCAAACGCTTGAACAATTCGGAAGCCAATCAATTGTTCTATGCTGCCTGAGTTGGCACATAAGAAACTGGCAACAACGTAAATACCTGCCCCGATTAACAAAATTGGCTTGCGACCAAACTTCTCACTGAGGGGCCCCCAAAATAACAGCCCGAAAGCATAAACAACGAAGTAGCTGCTCAGCGTAAAGTTAACCATTGACTGAGTCGTGCCTAACGCTGCCACCATATTAGGAAGAGCTGGTAAATAAAGGTCGGTTGTTAAAGGAGGAAACGCGCTGATCATCACCAAAAAGATCAACGTACCCGTATTGCCGAGTATGGGTTGTTTGTTTTTCATTACATCACCAAATAACGGACCTGACGCTACAGGTCAACATTATGAAATATCAAAACATCCATGTCTTTGAGGGCTCAAACACTCTATTTAGCGTTTAAAGCGATCTGAGATAAAAATTGATTTGAAATTAAAAAGGAGCTTGTGGTTAAAAAGAGCTGAGCATCTAAAAGTTAGTCGGTTGACCCACTTCAAGCGTAATAAACTCAGAAGCTGGAACTTGAGCTGCCTTCTTCGCAACGTCAAGCAACTCAACAGGTTCCAGGCGAGGCTCCGCCGTCATTTGAAATGTCCCATAATGCATACCAATCGACTGTTTTGAATTAAGATCTTGATGAGCTTGCACTGCCTCAAAGGGGTCAAGGTGTACTGGCTTGAAGATTTCTCTTGGTGCATACGCGCCAATAGGAATAAAGGCAATATCGACAGGTCCAAACTTCTCATAAGCGTATTTGTAGTGATTGGCATAACCGCTATCGCCACCAAAATAGATTTTTTGGTCGCCAATATGCATTAAAAACCCTCCCCATAGCGTTGAGTTTCTATCGAAGGGAGTACGACCTGAATTATGTTGAACTTCTAAAAACCAAAGCTTAAAGATGTCATTAACCTGAACACTCTCTCCCCAATCTAGCTCGGTGGTGTTAGCGCTTGAAGGGAGACGTTTCGCCACTCCAAGCCCCACATAGATTTTCGGGTTATCTCGTTTAATGAGGAACGCCAAAGAGTCCAAATCCAAATGGTCATAATGATCATGGCTTATCACCACCACATCAATTGATGGTAAGTTGGCTAACGCGATCCCTGGTTGGTGCACCCTTTTGGGACCAGCGAAAGAAATCGGACTCGCTCTTTCTGAAAACACAGGATCGGTCAGTACATTCACTCCTTGGGTTTGAATTAAAAAGGTCGCATGATTTACCAACGTAATACGAACTTTATCTCCTAGCTCCCTAGCAGCAGGCATTTTATCCTCATTCGTTTCAACAGTGTCTGGCCAATTCGCTTGTTCAACGTCAGAAGTTAAGCCAGCCCAGACAATCTGCCAAAACGTCAGTGTTTTGATATCGGTATTATTTTCAAACTGACCATTTTTGAAATTAGGTGACGCTTTTCTGGTGTCCATCTTGCTCTCTGCACAGGCGTTAATTAAAAGGGTGAGGCTCACTATCCAAAGAAATTTCATTTCTATTTTCCTGTTGGCTTAACTTCGCACGCTTGCAGGTAAGGAGCGGTAATCGATTCAAGTTGGTCCCACAGCTTACTAGAACCAGATGTATCGCAACCAGGATCACTCTCCGGTAAATCAACCAAACCAAATACATTGTGCCAATAGCTTCCTCTTGGAAGATCTTGTGTCGCACCAATCAAAGAGGAGTGGGAACCTTGCTCTTCCGACACCAGTTGTTTAGTACGAAGCCATGCTAGAAACCCTTTCTTACTTCCAGCGAAGCCACTGGCAACCACACCGGGATGAACCGCAATTGGGTGGATATTTGGGTAACGCTTTGATAACTCGCGTACTTGCCATAAATTCCCCAGCTTGCTTCGTGAATAAGTGCTGGATGTGCCGTCAAAAGGAATATCAGCCGAACACTCATTTTCCATAATGTAAATATCTCCACTAGTCATAACCAGACGAGCATCGTCAACCAACATTTTTTTCTGCATAAGAAGCCGATAAAGAATGTGATGACCTAAAACATTGACTGAAAACGTTTTTTCATAACCGGAAGGCGATATTTCAGCCTTTTTAGACACTAGCCCCGCGTTACAAATGACCATGTCGAATGGCGTATCCCCTAGTTGTTTTACAGCAGTGACAATACTCTTAGGATCCGCAAGATCCATATAGATTGACTCGGCATGAAGAATGTCATCCGTCGCATCCGATAAGCCTCTCGCTAACGACGTCACCGTCGCACCTTGAGCAAGTAAAGAACGAGTAATGAACTCGCCAATACC
>NZ_JBFRVX010000655.1:0-7064 GCF_041475345.1 Vibrio sp. 10N.222.48.A3
CTTCTCAGCGGTTTCTTGAGGGAACTGTTCACGTTCGATTTGTTGTTCAATCACGTAGAACAAGTGAACCGGGTTTGCAGCCACTTCGGCTTGGTCGAAGTTAAATACACGAGACAGGATCTTAAAGGCGAAACGCGTTGATAGCCCAGACATGCCTTCGTCAACACCTGCGTAGTCTCGGTACTCTTGGTAACTCTTCGCTTTTGGATCGGTGTCTTTTAGAGTCTCACCATCGTAAACCCGCATTTTTGAGAATAGAGAAGAGTTTTCAGGCTCTTTCAATCTCGATAGGATGCTGAATTGCGATAGCAGATCGAGTGTGCTTGGCGAACAAGGGGCTTTGGATAGCTCACTGTGCTCAAGCAGTTTTTGATAGATCTTAACTTCTTCAGAGACGCGCAGACAGTAAGGGACTTTTACAATGTACACACGGTCGAGAAAGGCTTCGTTGTTTTTGTTGTTACGGAAGGTCTGCCACTCGGATTCGTTTGAGTGAGCTAGAATCATACCGTCAAATGGCAGTGCAGAGAGCCCTTCGGTACCGTTGAAGTTACCTTCTTGCGTTGCCGTTAGAAGTGGGTGCAAGACTTTGATTGGTGCCTTGAACATCTCTACGAACTCCATAACACCTTGGTTTGCTTTACACAGCGCACCAGAGTAACTATAGGCATCGGGATCATCTTGAGAGAAGTGCTCAAGCTTACGAATATCGACTTTACCAACCAGAGACGAGATATCTTGGTTGTTCTCATCACCAGGCTCTGTCTTCGCAATTGCAACTTGGTCGAGAATAGAAGGGCGCAGTTTGATGACTTTGAATTTGGAGATGTCACCACCGAAGTCATGGAGGCGTTTCGCTGCCCAAGGTGACATGATAGAGCGTATGTAACGTTTCTCTATTCCGTACTCTTGTTTCAAAAGATCGCCATCTTCGTTTACGTCAAATAGACAGAAGGGGTGATCATTCACTGGGCTTCGCTCACCATCGGCAGACAGCACATAGATTGGTAGCTTTTGCATCAGTGCCTTGAGTTTTTCAGCAAGGGATGATTTACCACCGCCCACAGGGCCAAGTAGATAAAGGATTTGCTTACGTTCTTCTAAACCTTGCGCTGCATGTTTTAGATAAGAAACAATCTGTTCAATCGCGTCTTCCATGCCGTAGAAATCTTTAAATTCACTGTAGCGTGAGATGACACGGTTCGAGAAAATACGACTTAGTTGAGGGTCTTGAGCAGTGTCAATGACCTCCGGTTCGCCAATGGCGAGTAATAAGCGCTCGGCAGCATTCGCGTAAGCACTTTTATCGTCTTTACACAGCCCTAAGAACTCTTGCAATGTCAGCTCTTCTTCCTTGGCTGCTTCATAACGTGATTGATAGTGGTCAAAAATACTCATAGTCACATTCCCCTTGTTAACCAGTCAAAACTGACGAGCGATTGAAAAATAGGCTCTCCCTACATTTTAAGGTTAGACCCGCTTCGACAATTTTGCTTAACAATTATGTATTTATTTACAATTTTGCGTGTGAAAAACGTAGCGAGCGCAATAGGCAACTTGAGGCGTGTGGAATCGAATTATTTTACATTCGAGCGGATCTAACCGTTTGTTTTGTGATTTTAGGTCGCTTAACAATACTCACACTGGATTTATGTGTATTAGATGTATAACTGAGCTCTATTGATTTTTTGGAATGAAGTACCATATAATGCGCAGCGTTATCCAAAGTTGCTCAATAAATAGGTAAATATAGTGAAGAATAATGGGTTAAAAATAGTGGCTATCAGTGTGGCGTTACTGGCTTCGACAGCAACGCATGCAAAAATATCGCAGTGGTCACTGGGCGTTGCCGCTTCTTATTCTCCTGCTGTCTATAAAGAGACGCCGTCAAATCGTACGGTGATTCCCATGATTGGTTATGAAGGTGAGCATTTTTTCATGCGTGGATTCAGTGCGGGTTATCGCTTGCTACCTGCAGGTTCACCACAGAATATTGTGTTTAGAGCGGTTTATGATCCAAGAACATTAAAGCCAAGTGACTCTGATAATGCTGATATCCAGAAGTTAGATGAGCGTAAAGCGTCGGTGTTGGGAGGTGTAAGCTATCAAGTGATTACATTGGTCGGTATGTTTGAAGCGACAGCGGGCTCAGACTTAGGGTTTAGGCACAATGGCATCTATGCAGAAGCGGCATGGCGCCTACCAATTCGTCGTAATGGCTGGGCGATTACACCATCTATTGGTTACTCGTATAACAGTAAGCGTTTGAATAATCACCTGTACGGAGTGAGTTCATCGGAAGCGGCGAGAACCAATTTAGATGAATTTGACGCTGACTGGGATGGCCAATACTTTATTGGCTTAGGTGGTTATCTGCATGTGACGCCAAATGTTCGAGTAACCGGCGGTGTGCGTTATACCAACCTTGAAGGTGATATTGAAAATAGCCCAATACTTGAAAGTGGCATTAACATGGCCGCTAACGTCGGTGTCGCTTATGTATTCTAGGTGCTTTGGCTTATCGCTTTATATATGAATATTAAAAAAGGGTTACTCATGATGAGTAACCCTTTTTTTGAAATTTTATAAGCCTAGTTAAAGCTAATCTTCTAATGCACTAAGCACTAAATATTTGAGATAGCTCTGTCGCACATAGGTGGTACTGACGAGGGCAGTTACGCCACGTTGTTAGCATGCGACGGTACTTTTCTAACATTGGCATTTGACTATTGAAGTGGTGATCTGCTTTGTCAAATTGAGGGTAAAGTCCTTCAGAGTCAACAAGGAAACGCACGTAATGTACGATTTGTGCTTCAGAAGCGATATCGAAACCTAGGAATTGTAGACGACGTTGGTCGACTTCCGCACGCTCTTGATCTGCAAGCATTTTATTCGACTCTTGCATCGCATGGTACATCTCCATAATGTCGATAATTTCGCGACATTCTGCTTCAGTTAAACAACCAAATTCTTTGTTAAGCTCACGCATTTGGAGTTCGTAACCACGTTCTACAATCGTTTGTAGACGCTGGTATTTAGCTGAGTTCTCAGGATCCATTTGAGACATTAGGTAGTATTGATTTGATAGAATTAGACGCTGAGCATTGGTCATTTCCATGGGAGGAACCTCACTAAAAAACTAAATGTTATATTATTTTGTTGCAGTAAGAGTAACAGCATTCCTAAGAGTGGAAACATGATCTCAACACGGATTTAATATGATTTTTTGAATTGATAAACAAAAGTTGTAAAGAAAAGTGAAAGGATTGTTTTAACCAAAAAAGAAAACGCCCCAATCGAAATTGAGGCGTTTGAAATCACTATTAACGTAAGTCTAAATTAGTATTTTACGTTTGAATGGTATTGACTGAGGATAGCAACAATCTCGTCCATTTTTTCTTTGCTTGGCGGATTTGTACCTTCAAGAGGGTAGTCGTGACCCAATGCTTCCCACTTATGAGCACCTAGCTTGTGGTATGGAAGCAGTTCTACTTTTTCGATGTTATCCATGTCCTTAATGAATTCACCCAGAAGATGCGCATCTTCTGGCGTATCTGTGTAGCCAGGAACAATCACATAACGAATCCACGTCTTCTTACCTATTTTGTGTAGGTAGCGTGCAAAATCCAGAGTACGTCGGTTTGATACACCAATGAAATCGTGGTGAATTTCATCTCGCATATGTTTAAGATCCAGCATTACCAGATCAGAGGCTTCTAGTACTTCATCGACCACTTCAGTGTGTTTACGAATATAGCCATTAGTATCAAGACAAGTGTGGATGCCTTCAGCTTGAGCCGCGCGGAAAAAATCACGAACAAACTCAGGTTGTAGCATCGCTTCGCCACCTGAACAGGTGATACCACCGCCAGAGGCTTTCATGAAATGACGGTATGATTTTGCTTCGTTAATGATCTCTTCGACCGTTACTTCCTTTCCGTCATGAAGATCCCATGTATCGCGATTATGGCAGTACATACAACGCATTAAGCAGCCTTGAAGAAACACAATAAAGCGGATACCAGGGCCATCGACAGTACCACAAGATTCGAATGAGTGAATGCGACCAGTTGTAGACATGAGCTATTCTCGTATAGGAATTTATACCGTTTATTTTATTACAAAAACGGTACATAAAATAGGGTCAAATGGTAACTAGGTCTTTAAAAATAAAGACAATCACCTGTGAAGATGATTGCCTTTATTTAACTTGAAAAGCAGGCGGTGAAAGCCTTTTCTATGGCTAGAAGAAAGCAAACATAGTGATGCCACCAGTACCGTACACTGACTTTGTTGCTTCTTGGTAATCGGGTGTTTTTGCGGTAAGTGCGAAAGATGCACCAACGTATTGGTTATACCAAGCAACACCAAGTATCGCTGTCGCTTGAATGTTCTCTAAAGTGACATCGTAGATCGCAGGATCTTGGCCATTTTTCTTTGCATAATCATTAACACCGGAACGATCCCCTTCGACAGTCAGGTCATTAAATCGGTAACGCCCTTCAAGACCTGCGTAAGTAAACCAACCTGTATTTGAAGCACCTATCATGCCTGCTTTGAATGGGTTTTCTGTGCTGATGTTCGCTGCGCCAAAGTTGCCGCCCAAGTCAGTACCCCAACGGAACATAAATCCAGTAGAAATGTCGCTTCTAAAATTACCAACGTTGATCTCTGATACGTTAGATATCTCGAAGTCAGTATTCGCTAATGCTTGATTACGCATTAGGTTGAAATGACTTAAGTAACCAAGGCTACCTGCGTACTCATCATCAACTTGATACTTCCAACCCATAGGTTCGTCTGATTTAGTGATTGAGTGAACCAGTTTTTGAGCGTCTTCGGAAAGTGCTCGCTCGCCTGTAGTACCAAACGTGATGTTAAAACGCTGGGCTTGTTGTGGGTTCAAGCTGATGTAGTTGAATTCTGTATGTAGGTAACCTGCGTATGGACGATCATTGGCTGATGGTTTTTCTAATTCAATGTCAGAAGGCGTGTACATCTTGTGACCAATGGTGATTTCCCACTTATCTAAAGAGCTTGCGCCCCAATAGGAAAGGCTCAATGGTTTTACCCAAGCGTATGGCGTAATACTTGACGATGTGTAACCCAGAAATAAACCGTTGGTATAGTCTTGATCGACACCAAAGATACCATCGTTGTCTAACGCAAAAGTTAACGTAGAGCGTTCAGATGCCAGTGATGAACAAGAGAGGAGAATCAGTGGTAAATAACGAAGGTATTTCATGTAGCGGTTACTCTAAAATGATGAACAGAAATAGTACCGTAGTTTGAGTGGATTTGTAGAAAAAAAGTGAATGCGAGTGTGCTTTTTGTGGCCAATCTAATCTTTCTTGGGGGAGGGGGTATTGATGAGATTTAGAGTAGATATAAAAAAGCCCCGCACATTGGCGAGGCTAATAGTTTTTACTGTCTATTGAGCGTGAGCTTATAGAGACTCAGTAAATGTACGTGCGATTACGTCAGCTTGCTGCTCTGTAGTCAGAGAGTTAAAGCGTACAGCGTAACCAGAAACACGAATCGTTAGCTGAGGGTATTTCTCAGGGTGCTTAACTGCGTCTTCTAGAGTTTCACGGTTAAGAACGTTCACGTTAAGGTGTTGACCACCTTCAATGCCAGCTTCGTGGTGGAAGTAACCATCCATTAGGCCTGCAAGGTTAGCACGTTGGCTATCTTCTTCTTTACCTAGTGCGTTTGGCACGATAGAGAAAGTGTAAGAGATACCATCTTGAGCATCAGCAAACGGTAGTTTACCTACAGACGTTAGTGAAGCTACAGCGCCTTTCTCATCACGACCGTGCATTGGGTTTGCACCAGGAGCGAAAGGAGCGCCAGCACGACGACCGTCTGGAGTGTTACCTGTTTTCTTACCGTATACCACGTTAGACGTGATAGTAAGAACTGACTGTGTAGGGATTGAATCACGGTAAGTCTTAAGCTTACGGATCTTGTTCATGAACGTAGAAACTAGTTCACAAGCAATGTCATCTACACGAGAGTCGTTGTTACCGTATTTAGGGTAATCGCCTTCGATTTCGAAGTCAGTTGCAATGCCATCTTCGTCGCGGATTGGTTTAACAGTCGCGAATTTGATTGCAGACAGTGAGTCAGCTGCAACAGACAGACCAGCGATACCACAAGCCATAGTACGACGAACGTCACGGTCATGAAGAGCCATTAGAGACGCTTCGTAGCTGTACTTGTCGTGCATGAAGTGAATGCTGTTTAGAGCTGTCACGTATTGCTTAGCTAACCAATCCATGAATGTGTCTAGGCGACCCATTACGTCATCGTAGTTAAGTACTTCGTCAGTGATCTTGTCGCCAACTGGGCCAACTTGCATTTTAAGCTTCTCATCAACGCCGCCGTTGATTGCGTAAAGCATAGTTTTTGCAAGGTTAGCACGAGCGCCGAAGAACTGCATTTGCTTACCAACGATCATTGGTGATACACAACAAGCGATTGCGTAATCATCAGAACCAAGGTCAGGACGCATTAGGTCATCATTTTCGTACTGGATAGAAGAAGTATCGATAGATACCTTCGCACAGAAACGCTTGAAGCCGTCAGGTAGTTGCTCAGACCAAAGAACAGTGATGTTTGGCTCTGGAGAAGGACCCATAGTGTATAGAGAGTTAAGGAAACGGAAGTTCGAACGCGTTACTAGCGTACGACCATCAACACCCATACCACCCATAGACTCTGTAGCCCAGATTGGGTCGCCAGAGAATAGCTCATCGTACTCAGGAGTACGTAGGAAACGAACCATACGCAGCTTCATTACGAAGTGGTCGATCATCTCTTGTGCTTGGTCTTCTGTGATTTTGCCAGCAGCGATATCACGCTCGATGTAGATGTCTAGGAAAGTCGAAGTACGACCTAGAGACATTGCAGCACCGTTTTGAGATTTAACAGCAGCTAGGTAGCCGAAGTAAGTCCACTGAATAGCTTCTTGAGCAGTTTGAGCTGGCTCAGAGATATCGAAACCGTATTTCTCAGCCATTTGCTTGATTTGACCTAGAGCACGATGTTGCTCAGAGATCTCT
>NZ_JBFRVX010000656.1:0-3910 GCF_041475345.1 Vibrio sp. 10N.222.48.A3
AAGGATGATAATTTTTCAATATAAATAAAACATAAATTATTTAAATGTTCTTATTGATTGATTGAAATAGTCTATTGTCAGTTTTACCAATTTTTTAATTCCATAAAAATTTTCAAAAAATCATATTTTAGGCGGGGGAATGGACAATGAAGTTTAAAATAAGCACTATTGGACTATCAATCGGAGCGGTATTATTTGCCAATAGTGCTAACTCTTTCTATTTTCTTTTGGATGAGGGGGAAGCATGTAAAACTACAACTCTTGAAAAAGAGGTTGATGATTTTCAAGAGGACATCTCACCGATATCAGAAAAAGAAACTCCCATTGGCCAAAAGATTACTAATGAAGAAATTGGTGAGGTTATACCAGAATTTGAAACCGGAGCAATGGAGTTGGCAGAGAAAATTGGTGGAGCTATTGCCGTTGTAAGTGGTGGATTAGAATTGCTTGACGGCATAGAAAATAAAAATGCTGATGAAATCACTGGTGGTGCCGTTCTTTTGGGCTCCTACATAGCACCGGAAATTGCAGGGGAAGTTATCGGCTCAATTTTCTCCGAGTCAATTGCGGAAGCTATAAACCCAGTTATAGGTGTTCTCATCGCTGAAGGGATTGCAATTTATGGTGATATAAAAATGGCTGGGGTCATCAACAAGATGGAAGAGTCCGATCGCACTTTGATGGGTGTCTACTCAAAAGCAATTGATAAAACAGACGCATCACTACTAAAGCTTAAAAAAATAATCCGAGGTGATAATGATGAGATTTATAATTATGAATATAAACATTTTGGAGAATTAACAGTTGAATTATATAAAAACAGTTTCCACAAATTAGCATATAGATTGATTAATGATAATTACTCTAATAGAGTAGATAAATATTTCAAAGATAACACAGTATCCACCCCAATAACCATGCAATTCGTTTCCAGTGAATTACCAGTAACTATTAGCCACCTAATCGGATTAAAGGAAAATTTAAAATACTGGTATTCAACCTCATTGACAGGGAAGAAATACATAAGTAGTTTCGGACATGTCCCATTAAATAATGCAAATTTCCATCCATTATATGAAGGCACAAACAGCATCCGATTTTCAAAATCGATAAAAAATGTTGCAATACCAAATATGCGTTGGTTGAATGATGTATTTTTCCCAGTTTTAGAGAGAACAGTAGATGTAATATATGACAATAGCGATCATCTTGTTGTTGAATTCAAAGATATGCTTACAGATACAAAATTTATCCATAGTCTTCAGGAATCAATGATAACCCCATATAATGATGTTCTAAAAAAATACTATTCTTGGTTATATTTTGGGCATCATATTTTGAAAAACCTTGATTATTCAGAGGTAAAGGTTGAAGAAGGTTTTCTTATTTTTATATCGATATTTATGCCAATTGAAAGCTCAATAATTCAAGGCTCTGTCATGAATGATATTAAATCCAAAATTGATGTTGCTCCATTTGTTTTTGCCATAACAAAGTCACTAATTAGCCAAGGCGTCGATGTGACTGATGAGACCAAGTTTACAAAATTAATTAATGATGCATATTCGAAAATTGGAGAGGAACATTCCACCCTTAAAAACAAAATTATGAGTTCTTATCATGCAGCTAAAGACCTGGTTAATACTAAATTAGTAGATAAATCAGAAATTTCATTAAAGCCAATCAGTCAAGAAAAATTAAATTCGCTTATTGAGAAAATCGATAAACATGTGGCTGATGGAAGCCTAAAGAAAAAGGTAGATGTTGCATTAAATGATGCTGTTTCATTAATGAGCCTACAAGGTGGTGATAACTATGAGACATCATTACGATTCATTGATTATGCTCAAATGACTAGCTCTATTCAAAATAGTTACTTTAACGTTGTGGGCGCATTAATCGATAATTACGTGAAGAAACTACAAAAGTTAAGTGATTGGGAAAATGAAGCCGCTGCTGTAATCTTGAGCGATTTACGTGACGACCTGGTTGCGCTAAATAAAAACAGTAAACTCGTAAATTACTCTTCTCAAGAAGTACATAAATATTCAAGCGGAAACTTTGATTGGCTAGCATTTAACTCAACTCCTTTTTTAGATGAAGATAATAATAAAATAATTAGGTACCTTGATGACACTATCAATTTATGGGTTCCTGTTTCTCAAACAGGACCACCCATGCGCCTGCATCACGCCAATTAGGTCGAATATTGTGATGGGAGCAGGGAAAAAGTATCTTAGATAAAGTTTTAAAAATGATTTTTTGAGTTGATTAACTAAAAATCAAGACTATAGGAAGAGGCACTAGTTTAATTAAATCAAAGGATAATCCATTTTGATGTCTAACGTTCGAGCGACCTAAGGTTAAGAGCAAGCGTATTTCTCTTGCGTCATGTTATCCAGACAACATTGTAAATACTAATGTGGTTCTTAAAGGTGCAGTGCTAAACAGGTAGAAGTGTGGTGAGAGATTTTAAGTCCAATAATCCGAACGTTAGGTGAATGTCCGCTTTTGTAGTTTCTGATGTTATTGAGGGGAATTACAATGGGTTGGCTTCTCCTTTCCCCGGATTACCATAGACCAATTACTCCTTGAAGAGGTGAATCATGATGGGAAGAAAATATAAAATTAAATATCTTATAAATACATTTTTGATATTGCTACTCTCTGCAATTTCATTTAGCTCGATGTCTGGGAGTCTTGAAATTGATGTAACTAAAATAAATCCAAGTGAATTAGACTCGATCAGGCCGAAAATAATAATTCAAAATGGGGAGGTAAGGCTTTCAAAAGTCGGCTTCTCTACTGAAAAGTTAGTTTTAGATAAACCCTTGGAACATTCAGAAGCTAGGAAAAAGCTATATGAGAATGTAAAAAGTATGCTTGAAAAGAACAAAAATATTTTAGCTGATATTGAGGAAGGTAAAATACCATTTCCAAATGAAAGTACTAAAAGTAGCGTAACAGAGGCATTGCAGTTCAATGACGATTTTTTAGAAAGTGCCTCTGATACCTTGGGCTCAGATGTAATAGATTCTAATAAATTATACTTTTCAACTTCATATAAAGGTGAAAATGTAGTGATTAGTGAGGTTAAGGATTGGACTGCATTAGAAAAAAGAAGCATATCTCAAGTGATGTCAGACCCCGATAACATTGTTAATACTAGGCTTAATAGACCGGGAGCGGTTAAAAGAGCGAGTGTTGAAAATGGTAGGGAGATAATTCGAGATTTAAAGAAAGGCGGAGGTGAAATAAAGAAGGTTACTGCTTTTATGATCTCGGATGTTCTTGAGACTAATTATCGAAGGATGGGTTTTTCAACACCTAACTGCTTTTAGTTAGGCATTACATGGCGCAAGAGGTCGCTAAAGCCAAACTGAAAGAGATAATTATGATGTTAATGCTCTCTGAATAAAGAAGAGGTAAAATAATTGATGTCAAAGCAAGCAGCAGCACAAATATATAGATAACTCGCCTTAAAATTGGATGTTTATGACAGAATAAAGCTCACCCACAGCACATATATATTGAATCAACTTGAAGGTGCAGGTTTGAGTACCTGAAAATTATCATTAATCTGAGATGTCAAAGAGCCTGCCATCTCTGGAAGAGTCACGAGAAAAAATTGGTCTATCGCCGCCTTGAAGTCTCGTTTAGTTTTGAAGTAAACGTTGTTTCTCGACTTCTCGTGGCTTTGTTGCAGTACTCAACCCACTTTGTCTTTTGACATCATTAAGCGACTCGGTAGCTGTCGGGCATACCAAGCTGTGTAAATCATGCCGCTAGCATCATTTCCTGTTGTTGTTTTCAAAGTATCTACTGTGTAATTGGGGACCTATAATGGCTTTGTAACGTTGCATCGCATTCTCTGACACATTCCTTTTGCCATACTGCTTTGTCTTTTGCC
>NZ_JBFRVX010000657.1:0-2183 GCF_041475345.1 Vibrio sp. 10N.222.48.A3
GAATACCTCGATCCCACGGCCATCTGATGTCGAAATCAAATAACCTGAAATAAATAAAACCGCTAAGTTAATGTACATAAATCCATGAGCGATCTTCGCCGCTACAACTTCATAGCTTTTACCTTCCACATTAGGTGACGCGGTAACTAGCTTCCAAAGCAAGCGGATAATGGTAACGGCAGCCAAAAGAATGCCTACCGAACGGTGGTAGTCTGGTGCTGTTTTGTACCACTCACTGTAGTAAGAAAGATCAACCATCCATAGGCCTACACCAAATAGGCCAAATATTGCGAGTGCTGAGATCCAATGCATTGCTCTTGCTAAAGGATTGTAATTTTTGACGTTGTTGTTCATGCATCTCTTCCGAATGTTAACGTGTCGTGTAGTTTTGAAAAGCGTACCCTACACCAAGTTTGCGTAACATATTATTTACCAAGTTTTACATTAGTTACATCATTTCAAATTAAACGAGTTATTCAAAAATTTTGAACAAGTTGCTTTATGGACAAATTTCTTTGTCGAACAATCGCTTGCTGAGTTATATTTCAACGATTTGTTCAATTTCATAGAGCTCATCTGATATGTCTAACATCTTACGTTCCATCACTTTTTGAGCGTCTTCTATCCCCTTGTTGTAATACACGGCTCCAAACTTTTTACTGATGAAGTCGACTAAGAATTCAGTGTCGAACTGACCAAGCTCTACATCGAGCTCATCTTGTAGGTACTTTTGAAGTGTATGAGTGAGTTCGGATTTTTGCTTTGAATCTAATTGAATGGTCATGGGTGTTTCCAAATAAAGAGTATGTAGAACAATTGTGATTAGCCGACTAAGCTATAATTTCGTTAGCTCACTGCAACTCTGCCAATCAGTTCAAGTTTTCTAACTAGCTATAATTCCTCATAATTTAGTTTACAGACCAGTAGAGTGCCAGTGCTATCCATAAAATCGCTCAGTAATGGTTAATTTTGATAGAGGGATCAAGAACTCGCACTTTGACAATAGGTAATGGCGCCGAAATTACCGTACTATTGCCCATCAATAAGATAGCAACCGTGTATAAGAGGCTTCATTGTTATTAGATCTGGTGATTAAAAGCGTCAATCAGTTTCAAGACGATTGCTTGAAACTTTGTGAGCGTCATTACCCTACCGTACACAATCAAGGGATCAGTGAACATCACATAGGCAAAGCGTTTGCGAGACGAATGGAGCACACTTTCGTTAGCTTCAATCATGCAAGCAACGTAAGCCCACTAGAAATGCTCTCTTCTGGTGAAACGCCACGACATTTCCGAATCTCTTCTGAAATTGGTACCGTTTGGATGATTAGCCACCATATGGTGAGCGCAGGAAAGACTTGTCGTAAAAAGTTGATGCTGGACATTCATAACTGGCAGCAAGAGTACGGATTTGCCATTCAACCCAATGACCTATTGATTATTGTCTCCGACCATTGGATAAGTCGAAGCAAAAACAGTGGTGAACTCTTGCATTGGTGGATGGGGGAACTCCCAGACCAGATTAGCGACTACAGCCTACAAGGTATCACGCTAAGAGAGAGTGATACTCAATTCGCAGATGATTTAAATAGTAACTTCAAAATCAGTCCGTGTTTTATCCGATTCGCTCACCCGCTAAAACGCTCTGGAAATCAACAACTAGTTCGTAAATACCTGCAACTTTATGCGGTAATACAATGGCAGTAAAATACAAGCCAATTTTCAATTTGATATATAACGTAAATAATTATACCTACACTTTTATTTTATAAAATAACACCTATATTCTACACATTTATTATCCGGGTTCTCCAGTTTACTAATTAATAACTTAACAACCTCAATATTAATTTTGAGAGACAGACATCATTTTTGTGTAACCACGAAGATCTATTTATTTTATTATTTTGATACTCCCCCAGAATGTAAGCCTTTAACCATATTTATTTCAGGTGTATAAGTGTTAAGGCTTTATATTGATAGGGTTGATATGATATAGGTTACTCAGACATCAAATTCACTGAACCTATAAAAAAAGCTAATCAATATATATCATTGATGCATAATGACCTTTATCATCCTGATTTTTCGCTGACTTTAATTATTTAGATGTTACCGTGACAAATTAATTTTTATTAATTGACAATTTATCAACACCTGTCAATATTATGACAACTGTGA
>NZ_JBFRVX010000658.1:0-2213 GCF_041475345.1 Vibrio sp. 10N.222.48.A3
ATCTATTATTGCTTCAATAACTATGTGAAATGACCTTTTACGTGGTGATGAACCTATTAAAATTGTGAACCTTATTGGCGTGAAAGTACTATGAAATTTATTGTTAAGCCCCACCCGGAAATTTTTGTAAAAAGTGAATCGGTGCGTAAGCGCTTCACAAAGATTCTAGAACGTAATATTCGTACTATTCTTCAGCGTCGTACTGAGTCTGTGGCTGTCTTCAACCGCCGTGACCATATCGAAGTGACGTCTGAGAGCGACAAATACTTTAAAGAAACACTTGAAGTATTGACGCAAACTCCGGGTATTCATCACTCCCTTGAAGTTCAGCAATCAGAATTTAAAGACCTGCACAATATTTACGAGCAAGTTCTCGAGCGTAGCGGTGCTCTTATTGAAGGTAAGACTTTCTCTGTACGTGCTAAGCGTCGTGGTAAGCATGATTTTACTTCTATCGAGCTAGAACGCTACGTAGGCGGCGGTCTAAATCAAGCGGTTGAATCAGCAAAAGTAAAACTGAAAAATCCAGATATTACCGTTAAAGTTGAAGTCGAGAACGATAAGCTAAACCAAGTTATTGAACGTCATAAAGGCCTAGGTGGTTTCCCTCTTGGTACTCAAGAAGATCTGCTTAGCTTGATCTCTGGTGGCTTTGATTCTGGTGTTTCAAGCTACTTACACATCAAACGTGGTTCTAAAGTGCATTACTGCTTCTTCAATCTTGGTGGCCCTGCTCACGAGATTGGTGTTAAGCAGGTTTCTCATTATCTATGGGATAAATACGGTTCATCTGCAAAGGTGAAGTTCATCTCTATTGATTTTGAACCTGTAGTTGCAGAGATCCTTGAGAACGTTGAAGACGGTCAAATGGGCGTTGTTCTTAAGCGTATGTTCATGCGTGCTGGTGGTATGGTTGCAGAGCGTTTTGGTATCGAAGCACTAGTAACGGGTGAAGCTCTTGGTCAGGTTTCTAGCCAAACGCTAACTAACCTGCGTCATATCGACAACGTGACGGACACTTTGATCCTTCGTCCACTGATCAACTGGGACAAAGAAGACATCATCGACCTGTCTCGTAAGATTGGTACTGAAGACTTCGCTAAAGTAATGCCTGAGTATTGTGGTGTTATCTCTAAGAAGCCAACCGTGAAAGCGAAGAAAGGCAAACTAGAAGCGGAAGAAGCTAAGTTTAACTTCGAAGTGCTGGAGCAAGTGATCGAGAACGCTCGTATTATGGATATCCGTGATATCGAGAAAGAGAGCCAAGAACAGGCACCAGAAGTGGAGCAAGTTCAAGCCGTTGCTGAGCACGCTGTCGTTCTTGATATCCGTAGCCCAGACGAAGAAGATGAAAGCCCGCTAGAGATCGATGGTGTTGAAATCAAACACATCCCGTTCTTCAAGCTTTCAACTCAGTTTGGTGACCTAGACCAATCGAAAGAGTACTTGTTGTACTGTGACCGTGGTGTCATGAGCCGTCTGCAAGCGCTTTACTTGCAAGAACAAGGCTTCCACAACGTTAAGGTTTACCGCCCATAGTGGTGTGTTGACCAACCGTTAATAATTTTGCAAAGCCGCATACTGAAAAGTAAGCGGCTTTTTTATTGTCTATGATGAAGGATTGACAGTAGACAGAGGCATGCGTTTGGACGTGCTATCGTCATGCTCAGCTTTGAAATTTTGGATTGATAGAACTGGTGAGATCTAAACGGGTCTATAAGTACTGAAGAAGTGTGAGTATCTTGAAGTATTCTGTTACTTTTTAGTGCAACTCAATGGTGCTATTTGTATGTGTTCAGTTGTTTATTTGAGTGGGTGTCTGATTCTGTGATTAGCGATGAAAAATAATAAAGATTAATTAGCACAGCTATTGATAAACTTATTGTTACTTTTCTTTGCACATAAAAAAACACCGCCCATAAGGCGGTGTAAACAAATTTGACAGACAGGTCAAAATAAATACAGGAAGTACATGCCTCGTTTCAGTATAGAACTGCAACAAAACATTTGGTAGAACTCTACCCAACTCGAAAAGAACGAGTTTGCAAACACAACATCGCAGGAGCTAAACCAATTGATTCTAGAGAGAATCAAGCCGTTCAGGCTAGCTGCTGCGGGATGAAATATAGAATTTCTCTGGCCGCTAGGCAATGGACAAATTATAATGTTTCAGATAAAAAAAACTAATGCTTATTTAGAGAGTAACTATGTCT